>JAJRXH010000564.1 GCA_024276395.1 archaeon | reverse complement strand
TTTTATCATATCGTTAAGTGTTTCTGACATTAGGGAAGAAAGCATTGAAATTTTCTGAATTGGCTGTCAACTTATCCATTTTTAATGATGTAAAACGAAACGTAAGAAAGTATCACTAAAGATGCCCTGCTGGAGAGAAAATTGAAAAAATTAGGAGGCATTTTCGATCAAGACTGCATTGATGATTCCATGTTGACCAGGTCTACTGGTTACCACAGCCTTGCCGACTGAAGTCTGGATGATTGCACCTTTGGTGATGATTTTTCTTCGGGCAAAATCTTTGTTAGCTGGGTTATCTTCAACATCTACAATTTCCGCGGATACCGTGCGCTTCTCGCTTGGTAGATACACGTTTGCTTTGTCAGCACGTAAGAGGCGTAGCTTAAAATTGCCTCCTCTCACTCGGATCTTTCGTCTCTTTACAGAACCCACGTGTGTTTCAGTGTTGGGTCTTCCTAGTTCTGCCTTCCTTTTCTTTCTATCTTTCTTGTATAGACCGCCAGTGGGTTTTCGCCTTGAGCGTCTTTGTGATCGTGCCATTTTCTTCAAACCTTCTCGTTGATTCGTATTTATTTTCTAATATCACATGACCAAGCTTCCCTATAAAAAACATCTGCTTGTTAGCTCATCTCGCCACGGTCATTATCTTCGAAGGTTTTTTAACAAAAGTGGTATCTTCTTTACATGTAGGAAAAAGTATCATCAGCACGAGAGAAGTAAGATGGATCCCTTAGACGCTTTTTTTAAAGACACGAAAGCTGAACAAATCAAAGAACTTAAGAAAATAACGGAAACTTTGTATAATTTTGTCCTAGAGTTAGCTGGCATTGTTGAAAATTTAGACAATCGAGTAATGTCGATGGAAAGCAAGATGCAAGATATCGAACGCAAAGTAGAGCAGCAAGGAACGGCTGCCCCTGGTCTCACACCGCCTCCTTTAACCAGCAGTCCCTCTGGTTTACCCCCTCCACCAGGAATGGGAACTTCCAACACATCCTTACCTCCTCCACCAGGAATGTCTCCTCCTAGATCCTCTAACAGAACGTCTACATCATCCACGCCCCCTCCAGCTAAGCCTGTCTCTCGAATGAGCTTGCAAGCTCAACTTCGCAGCGAACTTCGTGATGCTCTCAAGAAAGTTCGACAAAATATTGAAGCTGCTGAAGAATCTTGAAAAGGATCAGAAAAAATGTTTCATCTTAATAATAAAAATAATTAATTAATGAGATTAATCCCTAAAAAGATCAATATAAAAGAAAGGAGGTAAATATTCTGGCATCAGAGGCGCAAAATCCGATAAGTTTGAAAGTTCCTGAAAAAATGCTCTTAGCGATTGAAGACTGCATCAAAAAGGGATATTTTGAATCTAGGTCAGAATTTTTCCGCGTTGCCATCAGGGAACTGATAAATGAAGAACTCCATTCCAAAAAATGGGAAATTATTGGAACACATTCCAGTGTTAGACCTGCTAACAAACTTCTTAATAACAAGAATAATGACAATAACAGCAAAGATAAGTGACGATCTTTGTCCAATTGTACCTACAAACAAGTGTGGACTGTCTGGACAAATGATGGAAGATGAAACACTTTCATGCTTTTATGCCAACACGAAAACAATTGAGCAAGACAGCTCGTCACAGGCTCATCAAAGAGGATGAAGCAACGTGAGTGAGTGGGAAAACAACTTATCAGTGCCATTTAGTGCGGTAAAGAGAATCATTCGGCAAGCTTACCATAAAAGACTTCCCCTTTACTTGTGGGGCCCTCCTGGAATTGGAAAAAGTAGTTTAGTGAAGGAAGTTGCCCAGGAAGAAGGACTTGAAGTCATTGACTTGAGATTAACACAAATTGATCCGACAGATTTAAGGGGACTTCCTAAAATCGAGTCAGAGGAGGTACGGTGGATTCCTCCTTCATTCTTACCAAGAAAAGGAAAAGGGCTTCTTTTTCTTGATGAGTTGAATCTTGCAGTACCAGCAATACAACATGCTGCTTATCAACTCATTCAAGACCGGCGAATCGGAGATTACAAGCTTCCAGATGGATGGGTCTGCATTGCAGCTGGAAATAGAACTAGTGATCGTGCTAATGTTCGGCCATTGCCAGCGCCTCTAGCAAATCGCTTCATTCACGTGGAGGTGCGTCCTCCATCAGTCGAAGAATGGACAGAATGGGCATTAAAAAATAACATTGACCGTAGAGTCATCACTTTCCTTAATTTTAGAAAAGATCTATTGCTGGATTTTCGCCCTAATAGTCAGGAGCATGCTTTCCCAACACCCCGAAGTTGGGAGTTATGTTCACGATTAATTGAGGATTTTGAGTTTAACAAGGATGAAGAAGAACAAATCTTGATGATAGCACGAGCTGCCGTTGGAGCTAATGCAGCGGCTCACTTGGTTGAGTATCTGACCATCACGTCACAGATTGATGCTGAAAAATATCTCGAAAACCAAGAAAAAATCTCTTTTCCCACAGATTTATCAGAATTATATGCGTTATGTACTGTTCTGGCAGATGCCGTTCCGACAGGAGCACCAAAAGATCGCCTAGAACGGCTATGCATTCTTCTCAATCGCCTTGCCGATAAATATGGGGAATTTGCTCTCTTGTGTCTTCGACTCCGAGGAACTAAAATACAAGAGCTCATTGATCTTCCCGCTGCAAAAGAACTGGCAAAACGGTTTGCTAAGTATTTCTTGATATCGTGAGACACTACGAAACGGTCAACTAGCATCCTTGTATTAGAATTAGATTCGAAAATGAGGAAAAGTGAAGGAAATACGAAAATTTTGTTCGTTCGAGCAATTCTTGTCAATTTCGCTATTATAATGGACTAAAGTATGGAAAGCCGCGCAAGATTGGGCAATCGGGTGATCACGTGAGTTACCCACGTGTGCGAGGCAATATGGACTTCCATCGACCCGGGCTTGCGGAGACAACGTGACTAAGATGGTATGGCGATGATCTACGTCAGTGAGCACGGGCGATACTACCATCTGCCGCCTGTTACCGAGCATTATGGCGGGGAATCTTTCCCCATCATGGCAATGAGAGACTTGTTGGTTGATTCATCCCCAGCTGCAGTGAGTCGATACAACTGCGCTGTCACTATTATGCAAATCAGGTTATGTGCCATCCTTTTCTGCTGTTTGATCATAATTCCTGATTTTTTGCTATTTATGAGCCCAACGATGCTGCGATCCAATACAAGATCTCAGCTCTTCTTGAAAGTCTTTTGCTATTGATATCGGTGTCGCGATTGATTTGGATGATAAATGTACGTGGGTAGATTGCGATATCGTGATCTTCGTTTGCTTAGAGCACT
>JAJRXH010000039.1 GCA_024276395.1 archaeon | reverse complement strand
TTTTCTTCAAATGGATAGAAATTACAAATGACAATATCAATTAAGGGTATTTTAAGTTGTTGTAGCGTCATTAAATGTTCATTTTTTTCTCTATTTGCAAGTATACCACCGTGAATGGTGGGATGAAGGGTCTTGACTCGTCCTTCTAATATTTCTGGAAAATTAGTGATATGCTCAATTTTTGTCGTCTTAATTCCATTTTTTAGGAGAAATTCGGACGTTCCACCCGTACTTACGATCTGATGTGTTTTTTTTATTATTTTAGCGAGTTTTATCAGATCTCTTTTGTCATACACGCTCATCAATGCGATTGGTTTCATTCTCAAATCCCTTTATGGTCATTCCCACTACCGATTCGTCATTGTAGATTTAACAGTTTCTAATGGTCATCAGAAGATGGTCGGTCTTTTAATTCTAATAAGCGTTCTAGCCAATTAAATAGTCCCATCAAAACTAATACTTCCCTTCCGCTTACGTAGCCACGGGAGAGAATGTTCTTGAAGGCATTTACTGCCACTGGTTGTTTATGCTCTCTAAATTTCGATTTGATGACCACTCGCTGAAACTTTTCTACCAACAAGTTTTTTTCTTGCTTGGTGGCTGGTCTGTGTTTTTCTTTAATGGGAAAAAATTTTGAGTTTTTTGAAAAATTGTTTTTTTCGTATTGGTTTAAAAGATAAAGGAATATTGCAGTCGCATGGGAAATGTTTAGCACCGGATAATCTGAGTGGGTGGGGATGGTTACAAGTACATCACAGATTTCTGCTTCTTGATTACTGAGTCCTCTATCCTCCGGCCCAAAGATAATGGCACTTTCATTCCATTGGCTAGCTAAAGTAGTAGTCATCGTGTCCAGAAATTGATTGATGTTTAGCACCAGACGCTTGAGACCCTTTTCTCCACCAATGCGCGCCGTAGTACCAATGATGTAGGAATAACGTTTCCTAAGCATTTCTACATCGTCGAGGATGATGCAATTTTCAAGAATGGTTCGTGCTTTGCGGGCAACGATGAGAGAATTCTTGTCAGAAGGGTTAACTCTTGGAGAAACTAAAATGAGGCGTTGATAACCAAAATTCATCATGACTCTAGCAATGGAACCAATATTTTCTGGCTTAAGTGGTGATACCAACACCACATCCACTTCAATGATCTCCAATTAGTTCATTATTTCCTTGCTTGATCTCGAAAGAACCACTAACACTGGAATAAAAAATTAAGAAAGTGAAAACCAGTACTCTATACCTCGTTCTTGGCAACGAAAAGAAAAATAAAGATGTAAGGTTTGCACGTGTTATTTTTTCTTCTCTACTTCCGCTTGGATTTTCTCGTCTCGACTTGCTGCTTACCACGTCGTCGACCCGTACGGCGTGCGGCAATGAGACCGATCTTTCTACCAGGTGGAGCATGGCGACTGGTCGTAGTGGGTTTACCTGGATGTTGGTGTGCACCACCACCATACGGGTGACTGACAGGGTTCATTGCCACACCACGTGTTTTTGGATATTTGTGACCCTTGGCATGCATTAAATGGTATTTCTTCCCTGCTTTGAGGAAAGGTAATTCAGTTCTTCCACCAGCGGCGATGATTCCAATCATTGCGCGACATTTATCGGGTAGCACGTGTGTTTTACGGCTTGGAAGTTTGATGTAGACTTTGTTGCCATGTCGTGAGGCTATGGTGGCCCGAGCTCCAGAAGAACGGGCATAGTCTCCTCCTGATCCGGGCACTTTTTCGATGTTGCAAATGGGCATTCCTTCTGGGATCTTGGATAATGGCAGTATATTACCGATCATGAGTGTTGCATTTGGACCTTCTTCGATTATTTGACCTACATACATTCCTTCAACAGCAGGTAGCCAGGTAATGCGTCCAGTTTCGAGATGGACAATTTTCGCTAAAGGCGTACCACGTCCAGGCTCATGAACGAGATCGACAACTTTATAGCGGATGACATCTGTTTTCTGCTCTTCAGAGAATATTGGGAAAAATCGAGCTTCACCACGCCTTTTATGAGAGGCTGCTCGGAAAGTTGGTGAACCTCGACCATGTCTCTGGACTAGGATTTTTTTACCCATTTATTTCACCACTACAAGCGTGATTTATCATGTATATCTTTACTTGATTGGATTAGATGATTTGTTTCTCTCGTGTTAGAATGTAAAGAAAGGAGTGTTGATAAATTATTCACTCCGAATTGGAGTAGTATGAAGGCCTACTAGAAC
>JAJRXH010000563.1 GCA_024276395.1 archaeon | reverse complement strand
CGGTGGTGTAGTTGGCGCGGGCATCGGCAACAAGGGCGGCGAGTGCCGTGACCTGATCGGCGGTGATGCTTGATTCCTTGAGGATGAGTTTTCCATTTTCGTATCGGAGGTTGATAGTCGTGTCTGGCAAGCCAATGAGGTACTCATCAAGAGTAATGCCACGCCCTAACTGTAGTGCTTTGGGAGGGCATCCCGGTAAGAAGAAGATAAGATTCGTGGGGTTGACATTAAAGACGCCATATCCACGGCTCTTAAAACCACCAATCCGAGCAAGTCCAGCATTTGCCCATTCGTTGATTGCGTGGATGAGGCTGAAAGCACTAGGCGACACGTTTCTTGCCACCAATAATTTTCCACTGAATTTAGAGCCGTC
This sequence comes from archaeon, assembly GCA_024276395.1. Taxonomy (GTDB): domain Archaea; phylum Asgardarchaeota; class Heimdallarchaeia; order Hodarchaeales; family S146-22; genus JAJRXH01. Next base: position 1,575 of record JAJRXH010000563.1, on the reverse strand, counting down.
CATCAGGCATTCTGCCTCGAACAAGTTTTTTACGGATTGGGTTTCGCGGTTAATGTGAATGTGTTTTCGTGTCTCGATCTTGAATGAGGGTGGATCAGTTGATTTTGGGAGCAAGTCAAAGAAGATAAGTGGGGAGGCAAATTCGTCATCATCAGTACCACCGAACAGCCTGTTCATTTGGCGTGATAGAGAGTTATTAATATTTTCGCGTTGTTGAGAATTAGTATTAGTGGATGACTGAAGGAACATTGCCCTTAGTGCTCGTTCGATATGGGCACGATAAAATCCCTTGAGAGATGAACCGGGGATGATGGGTAAAGGCGGATCTCCTCCATTCTTGATGATAGGAAGATCGGGTTCGCCGACATTGCCTTCTTCATCTCGGCCACGACCGATTCGGAGAGGCTGCATCACGGTGAAATCCACGTGGAGTTCTGTGATGAGACTATAAGTTTCGAATATTTTTGGCTTACCTTCTTCTTTTGGCGCTTTAATTGTTAAGAATTGGAAAGTCATTTTCTTTTCAACACCTTACTCGTTCATGATGGTAGATATGATTTAAGTTGTTCAGCTTTATCTGGTATCTGAAAGGTCGTGGGCTTTTCATTAAGGGCCATGTTTTCAAGGGAGTAAAAGGCTCCTTCCAATGGAGTGAGTTTCGCAAGACCATAGCCCCGAGTTTTTTGACCTCCTATTAAGATTTCTACATCGTCACGCATTAGAGGCATCCAAATGAGGTGGTAAAAGACTTGATTCGTGGGACGGTAGAATTCATCATCACTGATGATAAAGGTGATTTTTCCAGTGAATTTTTGACTACTTGTTACTCCTTCGACATCAAAGAGTTTTCTTGACTGTGCACGGTCTCTAGTTGAGTCAATCTTCACGTGTCGTCGTCGCATGATGTGAGGAACATCCTCTGTAGGAAGGGCATCATGAAAAGTAATGAGAGATGCTAGCCCAGAGAGTCCGAAAATCCGGTCAATTAATCCGATTTCATGAGATATTTCTCTTTTTTTCTTTCGTGATCTAGCCTTTGAAAACTGATTGTTAACGTGACGGTTTGTCAAGATGGGGTGGGTCGTGAGAATGGAGAACATTTCGTGGAAAGCTTCATCCATTTGGGTTGAGAATATTCCCGTTGATTGAGAAGGGGTTAGATCTTTCATCAGGCGTTCTTGATGATACTTTAATGAGTTTAATAATCGGAGTGTGCGACTTCTGAAGAGTCCTTTCAAGGATGTTCCTGGAAGATAAGGTCTATCATCACGCAGCTTGATGACAGGACGATCAGAAAGTTGTAGTGGCACTGATGATGCTGAAGTTATCAGCTCCACGTTTTCTCCGGCGCCCACGTGGATGAACTCTTTTGGCTCGATTTTATAGGTGATTTCGACTCTTCCCAGGATGTTCGCATGACGTGACATTTTTGTATCCTCTTCATTCATTAATAATCGATCTTTTCAATGTTTATCTAGGGAACTGTTTTTTTGAGTAGTTTTAATCGTAATGATGTCTTGTTCAATTTAGCTTGACATTAAACATTAACCGTCGTCAATCATGTGATTGGTAGCG
>JAJRXH010000562.1 GCA_024276395.1 archaeon | reverse complement strand
CCCACAAGGGAGGGAGAATTTCCCTCGAACACATCAAGCATTCAATGCGTGCTTTTACTGCCTTCTTGTATTCCCTCACGGAAAGATTCGTCGAATTTTTGAATGATGACCTCGATCAATCCTTGAAACAAGTGGTGAAGGACAGTCGATTCGTCTTGGTGATTACTACCCGGAAACGATATGAACAGTTCTTGAAGTTCGTTGAAGATTTTTCCAAGGAGGAGGAAAAACCAGAGGAAAAAGGCAACATTGATGAAAACACGTGGGTCATTGCCTTTTCGGGAATGCCATATGGATTGATGTTCAAGGAATTTCTAGAAAAGGTTGCAAAAGATGATGAAAAATATCCTAGCCACGTATCTTGATCCGATTCTGCCATGAAAGGAAAGGATCGCGATGGATACTTGATGAGATGTTGTTTTCAAGTGATTTTACAATAATCCCCATGCCTCAATCAAAAACGTCATTAACTTCTAATAACTGTGGTGGGCTTGAACCAGCTAACAGAAGGAATGTTAACATGAGCGAGAACACGGGATATTTTCACAAGCCAACCATTCATGGAAACAAGATAGTATTCGTGGCAGAAGATGATTTATGGATGGTTACTACCGAAGGTGGAACAGCACAACGCTTGACCACCGCTCAAGGGCAAGTCACGCATCCAGCTTTCAGTCCAGACGGTAAGTGGATTGCCTTTTCCTCCACTGAAGAAGGGACTACCGAGGTTTACGTGATTCCAAGTAATGGAGGTCCCATCAAACGACTGACTTATCTTGGAAACATGAGCTACGTGGTCAGTTGGTCACCAGACAGTCAAAAAATCTATTTCGTATCCAATGCACGATCACATGACCGACGATTCTTTGAATTATTCAAGATTTCCGTGGAAGGAGGCGAACCCCAAAAAGTTTCTCTTGGTCCAGCACGACATTACCACGAGCTAGGTGATGGACGAGCGGTGATTGGACGATTTCAAGAAGATAACGCACGGTGGAAACGATATCGAGGTGGCCAAGCGGGTGACATCTGGGTGGATGCCAGTGGTGATGGAAACTTCCACCGACTCATTCGCCTTCAAGGAAATTTAGTTCGACCATGGTGGGTAAGGAATGGAGAACGAATTGTTTTTCTTAGCGACCATGAAGGAATTTCAAATGTTTATTCTGTAAAACCAAACGGTTCTGATCTGAAAAAACTCACGGATCATCAAGATTATTATGTTCGTTATCTCTCTACGGATGGAAACACGCTTGTTTATCAATGTGGCGCAGAAATTTGGATTTTAGATTTGAATGAAGAGAATGTACGACCAAAAAAGATTCCCATCACGCTCATTTCACCAAGGACCCAACGGCAACGTAAATTCGTAAAAGCTCAAGAATATTTAGAAGACGCAGTTCTGGCAGTTAATGGTACTCACTTGTTCGTGGTGTCCCGTGGAAAACCTTATTACTTTGCCTTCTGGGAAGGTGGAGTAAAGCAATTAGGAAAGCCGCAGGGTGTCAGATACCTAAGCCCTACACCATTACCAGATAGAGAACGAGTGGCATTAATTTCCGATGAGAGTGGGGAAGAACGCGTTGAGATTCATTACCTTAATCAATTGAAGGAACCCCAAAAGTTTCTAGATGCTGACATCGGAATGATTTTCAAGATGAAAGGCAGTCCCGATGGAAAGTATCTTGCAATCAGTAATCATCGACAAGAACTATTGGTCCTTTCGCTAAAGGACGGAAAGTTAATCACGATTGACAAAAGTGATTATCTACCAATTTGGAATTTTGATTGGTCATCAGATGGAAGATGGCTTGCTTATGGCAAGTGGGTAACTGGTCATGCCTCCATCATACGATTATTCGACGTGGAAAACAAAGTTTCACACGATGTGACCAAGCCAGATTTTCAAGACGACGTGCCAGTGTTTGATCCTAAAGGTCGTTATTTGTACTTTATATCACGCCGCAATTTTAGCCCAATATATGACTCACATTTCTTTCAGTATGATTTTCTCAAGGGATCTGTTCTTTGTGCAGTAACTTTACGAAAGGATGTTCCATCACCATTCATTCCAAGGCCAAAGCCTATCGAAAAGATGCCTCCAAAATCTGGGCCAGAGAACGCTAACGAAAGTATGGGTAACAAGGAGAAATCAACCAAAAATGAGAATTGGAACGATGAGAAAGGTTCAAGTGAATTAGAACCGATAAAAATTGATTTAGAAGGTATCTCAGAACGAGTAGAAGCTTTTCCCATTCCAGCAGGAGATTTCCGACAATTAGCGGCTACTAAAGACAAAGTCTTCTTTACAGAGCTTCCCGTCAAACCGATGGAAGAACGAAAAAGAAACGGTGAGGAATTACCGGTTTTAATCCTTAAAGCTTTTGATTTGGATTCATTAGAAACATACGTGGTTATGAGAAACATTTCAGGATTTTCTCTTGGATTCGATCGAAAAACCCTACTCATTCGTGCAGGTAAGAACTTACGAGTGTTGAGTACCAAGCATCGTGAACAACAAGGACCACCAAGTGCGACAGGGCCTCAACAAGCAGAAGGAAATAGGAAACCTTCAAGGAAAACAGGATGGATAGATCTTAATCGCGTCAAGGTTTTAGTAAATCCACCCGACGAATGGGAGCAAATGCTCAAGGAAACATGGCGACTGATGAGAGAACATTATTGGCTCCCTTCCTTGCGAGGAATCGACTGGAAAGCTGTTCTGGAAAAATACTTGCGGCTTCTTCCAAAAGTAACCACACGCAGTGAATTCAGTGACCTCGTATGGGAAATGCAAGGAGAGCTCGGCACTTCACATGCTTATGAATACGGTGGTGATTATCGCAAGCCTCCCATGTACCTTCAAGGATTTTTAGGCGCCGAATTTGAATACGAACCAACTAGTGATGGATATAAGATCATTCGCATCATTCGAGGAGATGATTGGGATCCCAAGACTGGATCACCGTTTGCCAAGCCTGGATTGAACGTGAAAGAAGGTGATATCGTTCTAGCTGTCAATGGACAGCGAGTTAGCCGCACGAGATCGGTCCATGAACTGCTCTTGAATCAAGCCAACCAGTTTGTTGAGCTTACCATCGTGGATTCTGAAGGAAAGAATGAACGAACGGTAACTGTGAAAACAATCCCAACTGAGATGCCCTTGCGTTATCGGGCATGGGTTGAAAGTAACAGGCAAAAGGTTCACGGGGCAACTAATGGAAGGGTTGGCTATCTTCACATTCCAGACATGCAAATTTCTGGCATGAAAGAATTTGCAAGATACTTGCGAATAGAGAGCGAGAAAGACGGACTCATCGTGGATGTGAGATTTAATGGCGGAGGTCATACATCAGAACTCATTCTGGAGCGTTTAAGCCGAAAATTGCGTGGATACTCGAGGCCACGGCACGGAGCTCTACGTCCTGAGCCGACATATGCAGTTAAAGGAGCAATGGTGGCAATCACAAATGAACACGCTGGGTCAGATGGTGATATTTTCTCTCATTCCTTTAAAATGCTCAAGCTAGGGCCTCTAATCGGGACAAGAACATGGGGCGGAGTTATTGGAATCTGGCCGAAGCGACGATTGGTAGATGGTAGTATTGTCACACAACCTGAATACTCATTTTGGTTCTTTGATGTAGGATGGAATGTAGAAAATTATGGAACAGATCCAGATATTGAAGTGGAAATCACGCCACAAGACTATCGTCAAGGACGAGATACGCAGCTAGAAAAGGCTCTTGAAGTTATAATTGAAAAATTGAAAGATTTTCAGCTGAAACATCCTGAGATTCCAAAGTAAAATCAATGTAAAACGGATGTGATCTATCCTTTCAGAGTGGTCCTCTAATTTAACACTTTTACCTTTTGTTTTCGCCTTTTTTATCTTCAGTTTTGTCTATCATATCATCATATCGGTGATGTATGGCCCTTGAGTCTTGTCATCGTATCATTCGTGCTGCAGTCGTCGTTCATCGCGTCTTGAGAAAAAACGAGTCCTCGTGGGATTACTCCTGGTCACAGGTGTTTTCTATCTTTTGTCTTACCGATTACGACATTATGTCAGTGATGTGCGGCTTTCAGGCATTGGAATCGCTTCATCCGTGATGTATTTCTTGTTCCGTGCCGTGCGTTACGAGATAAAAAACGAGTTCTAGTGGAATCATCCACGATCCAGAGTGGATGCTCGGTTTTTCATT
>JAJRXH010000038.1 GCA_024276395.1 archaeon | reverse complement strand
TGATTTGGTACTTGAGGATGTGGCTCAACAGGTATTCCTCTACCGTTATCAAGGACGGAGACGCTACCGTCAGCATGCAAGGTCACGTGAATTTCAGTGCAATAGCCAACTACAGCTTCATCAATGGAGTTATCTACAATTTCAAAAATGAGGTGATGAAGGCCACGAATGTCGGTTGATCCAATGTACATTCCTGGTCTTTTTCTTACAGCTTCAAGACCTTCTAAGATTTGGATGGATTCTGCTGTATATTCAGCTTCCGCTTCAGTCGTCGCCATGGTATTGCGCTCCCAAAAGAGATCCTCAAGTACATTTTGTTCACCGATGCTTATAAGGATTCGCTTTTTTTCGCATTTTTCCTTACATTTTACAATAGTTTTTCTGAAGCCAAAGACTGCAGAAGGGAGGTGTTGATGAACATTATCAAAAAGCAAGATGAATGATGGAAAATAACCAATTAAATCGGTTTTATCATTTTGGAGATTCGAAGCAAAAAAGAAAAGATTATCGGCCCTTGTACAAGCGTTCACCAAGAAATGAAGGTAATCTGACCTTTTTTAGCCGTGCAATTGTTTCGTCAATTGGATACTCTAATCTTTTTATCTCTACTTTTTTTTCCTTCCCTTTTAGTGTTAAGATGGCACAGCTTGCTTTTGGGTTTCCGTCTCGTGGTTGGCCAACAGATCCCGGATTGAAAATTAACTTGTTTCGGTGTTTCCAATAGAAGGGTAAGTGGGTATGTCCCAGGATGATGATGTCCGCCTTGAGTTCCTTGAACCAGTTCTTGATTCTTTGCTGCATGTAAGATGAGGGAATTTCATTTTGGAAGATGATGATGTATTCATCCGGATCGTCAGGTGATCCGTGTACTAGAAAGATTTCATACCCATTTAATTCAAATTTCAAACGATCTGGGAGTCCATTGAGATAATTCCATTCTGGCGAGTTCTTGGCTTGAAATAATTTCTTCCGGTGAAATTTAATGGCTTCAGCAGCAATGGGATTGTACATTGCAATCTCTTTTCGAAATTCAACCTCATTTTCCATCAATGCAGCACGGTCATGATTCCCCTTCACGCCTAGCTTGCAAGTATCCCTTAGTGTTTTTAGAACTTCCAAGGGTTCTGCATAGTATCCAACATAATCGCCAGCACAGATGAGTTCGTCTACCCCTTCTTCATCCAAGAGATATTCCATCACGACCTCCAATGCAGGCATGTTCGCATGCATGTCAGAGATCACGCCGACCTTGAGTGTCATCATTTCCTCGCCTATGGCCCTTGCTGTTGTCGTTCTAACTGATTAATTCTTTGTTGAGCTTCCTCTAGTTCTTGTTGGAGTTTGTGGACTTTTTGTCGAAGTTCTTTGATTTCTTTTTGTTGATCCTCATGTTTGGTGATGAGAATTTGTATTTCTCTTTCGAGTGTTTCCATTACAACCTTAAGTTGTTCTTGTTGTCGTCTTTCTTGGTTTTGGAGTCCTCGTAATCGATCTTCTATTGTCGTGACGCTCATGTTATTCACCAGCTTTCCATCATTTAACATCGCATTTTAGCCTTTCGGTATCACGTGATCTTCCGAATGGTGGTTGTGGTAGCTGAAGCTATCAAGCTCACTCCCAAGATGGTGCTCAAGATTATCATGTCAACTGCATCCGTGATGATCACGGTTATCATGGCAATGATACTGAAAATTAGACAGCCAAATGCGAGGAAAAAAAGCATGTCATTTTTTCTCCAGTGTTGCTTGATATGACGATCCCCAGTTTCAGATGATATGAGAATCAAGACGAGAAGAGAAAGGATGACCGTCAGTAGGAATGTCAAGATGACAAGAATGATGGATTCTTTCATCACTATCAGTCATTGTTTCGAGACTCAGCTTAATAACGATTATCACGATGAATTGAATTAAAATTAACTGAGTTTTCAGAAGTTTCGTTTCTCTTGGTGTTGGAAAAAAGACGTTAGTGGTAAGTAGAATCATGTGCCATCCAAGACACTCAAGAAACGACAATTCCTTTGGGCTATTTCAAGGCTCTTTCGGGAGGCAAAAAAATTCCTGGGTGGGTTTGATGATATGTAAGTATTTAAAGTGAAAGATGAATGTGAAAATATGGAGATGGACTCATCAAGAAGCGGGACAGAGGAGAGTACCATCAAATGGCCAGGGAAGTCGTGGATGTGAAAGAACGAGATGTGAGAATGCCCATCAGACGCAGCACTCGGATTGAACAAGCTGAACTTGAGGCCGAAGAAGAATGGGATGAAACTACGACACCACGGCTTGGAAGAAGAGAAAGCGAACCTCATTCTCATCAAGTTAGCTACCTTTTTGACGTGTTATCTACCAATTTTCCCAATGATCGTACTCTCTGGGATTTACATCATTATTTCTGGTTAGATGGAGAAGAAATTGATCTGCAATTTGACATCTCTTATTTTAGAAATTTTCAGATTCCATACACGTTATCATCTTACCGGGCCAGTGAACATGGAAACCGAGTACCCACGATGGTTGTAAACGTGCTTTCTCGTTCAACATTCTATAAGGACATTGGCATTACTGTTGATCGGTGCTATCGTCTTGGAATTCCAGTCTACGTGGTTTTCAATCCATATCTCGTACACATCCGAGATTATCGGGCTCCATTCTTGAGAGTTTATTACCGTGCAGAATCAGATCGAAACTTTTATTCAATAAAAGAACTACGAACGGTGAGTTTTAGGGAAGATGGTACTGTAGATCCTGCAAGAGTGATTGATGTTGGTTCAATCATCCCATTCAAGCTTGGAATCCAACAATTTCCTCAGAAACACCAGCAGGATCTTCCTCAATATCGCCTCGTGTTGTTCAATCCTACCACCCTTGAAGTGCTCAAGACGACTGCCGAGCAAGAACGTCAACGTGCCGAGCAAGAACGTCAACGTGCCGAAGAAGCGCTGAAAAAACTAAAGGAATTGGAAGAAAAACTAAAAAAGATCGAAGCTGAGAGAGGGGATATTGATTAGAAAAGTTTCTTTAATGCTGCTCGGGTTTCTTCTCAGCATCTGATCCCAAGAATGAAAAATCACCATTCAGAATTTCTCGGTAATTCTGTTTCTGGTCGTTTTTCTTTCATTAGTGGCTCATGCAAATATCTGTAATTGGTCTTTGTCATGTAATTCATGGTCAAGTCCGACTTTCTCTCCAGAAAATTTCACGGATGTACCCCATACCCTTGCAAATCTAAATGTCTTGAGGAATTTCTTGGAAATTTTCTCAACGGCGTGGCGAACGGTGTTTTCACCTTTTCTCAAAACAAGCGGCTTCTCCGCGACTCTTCCTGCACTATTCCTCGTGTAAACTCTCACGATGTCCAAGTTCTCGAAAATTTTCTGCTTGATCACTTCCAAGTTTTTCTCCTTGATGCTGGAGGTGGGGATGATGTCGCTTTCAATGTTGAAGGGATATTTCTTCTCCTTGATGTGATTAAGAAGCTTTTGGAAATTTTTGGCGCTCCCAGGTAAGTCACCTTTCGTGGCAATGATCAGTGCTCGTTTTCTCGTTACTGAATAATTGAGGGCTTCATCTAGATCGTCGGTCGTCACGGGTCCTTCAAAAATGATGTTGGCGTTCACGTATCCCCGTAATCGAAGTATTTGCCGTGCATATTCAAGGTCTCCTTGAAAATTATATGGCTTATAAAATTGAAGGCTTCCAGATCCCGTTTTTTCAATTTTAATTGGTGGTGGTTTTGAATTAACCTTGATGGCAAATGCCTCTAATTCATGCATTATTAGATCTAATTGATAACACGGATCTTGAGATAAATCCAGCACGATTAGTACCATGTCAGAATTACGGACTGAAGTGAGCACCTTGGTCCCTTGATTGGCACCCTCATGTGATCCTTCAATGATGGCCGGGAGGTCTACTAGTTGGATCTGTGCCCCATCGAGATCAAGCACGCCTACCTCTGGTTTCGTGGTGGTAAAAGGATAATCTCCAACGGATGTTGCTTCCTTCCCAGCCAGCGCGTTAACTAGTGAAGATTTTCCGGTATTCACCGGACCTATGATCGTCACTTGTCCATCAAGTTCTTTTGACACGAGCCAACTTTCTCCACTCCCCTTTCGTTTTGCCTTTTCTTCCGCTGCTTGTGCCTTTAACTTGGCAAGACGCATCTTTACGGTCCGAATTTCGTTTTCAGCGCCTTTATGTTTGGGGATTAACGACAGATACTCCTCTAGTGCTCTTATTTTTTCTTGTAGCGTGTTTGCTTCTAGATATCGTTCCCAGGCAGCTTGAGCTTCAGCGGTAAGGTTAAGGGGCATTGCCATCATCAGCTCCTAGACGGTCTCAAGATAGCTTCTTCTCGCGAAGATTTATATGAATTGTTTCAAGAGGCTTCATCATCTTGTCCTTGTCTTGTTCCTAGTGACGGTTTTGAGTCTGGAAGTAATCCAAGCTTGAATCAAGATGACTAAAGGTCATTTATCGCTTAATTAGTGGATACCTTGGCAATTTAGTCTTTCTTGGTCATCTCCAAGTTTTTAGCTAAGATGAAGATTAGTTCTCATTTGCTCGTCACGTAGATGAAAATGCTCGTAACTTGTTGTCTTAGAAAATAGAGTGATCTTTTTCATGAAATCTTTGCCAGAAAAACTCCAGCTCTTGGGAGTGAAGGTGATGGTGGGAATCATCCATGGCCTCAATCACGATATCTTTTCGTGTTACTTCAAGTCTCTCTTCTTAGTTGAATGGGGTATTTTCACGTTAGTGAAAACGAATTGAATGAATCTAACGAAATGGGAATGAAAAAATGAGAAAAAACATGAAGAAATGCATCACGTGTCATTTTCAAGGTTATTGACTTTTGAATCATGATTTTCGTTCTTGCTCGTGCTTGATTTCTTCTGACGTTCTTTCAACTTGGTAATCCTTGAAGAAAGCATTGGAATGCCCTTGTGACCAATAATCAATCCAAATGCACCCGTGATTACTGGAAACATCGTGTTGAAGGAAAAAATGAAGTTCACGACATTTAAGAAAATGAGATCCACGATTGATGGGTCTTCCGAGTTGAAAGGTGAGGGAAGATCGTACCATGGGAGTTTATCTTCAGCTAAAACATATTTGACGGTAATTGGACGATAAGCTCGTGCACCATTAACGGTGAAGTTGGCATTTTCGATGACTAGAACGATTGGTCCAAAGGTGTCGGTTGACGGGTTGTATCTTGTTTCGTTGAGGGCACCGAGGAAAAATTCAACGCTTGTTACCGAGAGAAATTCCAATTCAAACCGTGGCCGAAAAGTATTATTACTGTCACCATCACTTTCATTGAAAGCTGCCTCATACGATTCGAATTGTTCTGGAGTCATGAAGAGCACATCTATTGGTGGTTCTCCTATTTCAGTGGGTCCAAGTTGTTCAAGTTCCTCAACAGAAATTTTCACGTAGATGCCCGGTGCGGGATAACCTACGACTGTTGAATGGTAGCTTCCGGGTTTAATGATCATTGTTTCTTCTTCTAATGGGAAGACATACGTCGTGCTTGAAGCAGGTATGCTGCTTAGTGGATTTCCCTTACTAGTAGAGAGTGTTACTAAAATAAGCAGGAAAAAATGGGAGAAAATGAATGCGACTTTTCTATTTTTTTTCCATTTAGAATACAACATTACTAATCACCTCTTTCATTTGTTGTTGGTTTCCACTGGTAATGAAGAAATCGGAATAGACCCAAAACGGGATGCATACGACTGTGCCGCTATACTCCTTATACATCAAGGTGTTAGCAAATAGGATGAGTAGTTTATCATCATAAGCATTGTCACACCAAGTTCCAGTGACACTAAACAGCCAATTAATCAAAATTTTCGAGTCAGCCTTGTTATGCGTTCCTCCTAATAGATGGCCGATTTCATGAGCTGTTGTAAATCTTCTTAGGTGTCCAGAGTCACTTGAACGAGATTGCACAACGGCTATGGGAACTGATTCTCTATTTGGTAAATCATTAGGAGAACTAACATACTTGATTCTCGTGTTTCCTTCTATGACGCATCCTTGAACTGGTTGTCCAAATGAGTTTTCTAATGTTCTACCGCTGAACATCACAAAAAGATGGAAGGGAAATACGGGATCTGATGACGATAGACTTCGAATAAAATCAGCAGTAGCATTAGCTAACTTGAAACAGTCGTTTGGGTCGTTTCCAGGCCCACCAACGGGCCAATAAAACATCCTTTTGATGTTTAATGTCAGTCCAAAATAATGGTTAAAAACATCATTTGCATCTTTCGGGACTAAATAACTTCCTTCAGACACCCAAGTATATTGGTCGGCGCCGTCAATGTTGTATAGAATGGCTGCAGCAATATCATCGCCCCATTCGTTATAAAAACTCCCCGTTCCAGCGGCCACAACTAATGCGTTCTTTGTCGAAGCAGCGTTTACGTTTGTGGAGATAGATTCAGTTGTTTTCAAGTTAAAATATTTCCATCCATGGTGCTCTTTCTGAATTTTTTTCTGAATGATCCTTAGCTTGTATTTAAATCCGCTAGCGAGTGTTTTACTGGTGCTATTTCTGGATATGGATGTTTTTTTGATGGGATCTATCCAAACATTCTTGCTTTCAAGTGATATGGAACCAAATAGAATGGTTCTTGTGAAGATAAATTGATAATGTCCGTGTTCGTTACTGGTTAGCTCATTGGCGCTTCCTTTCACGATATAAACGTCATTGATACCAGTTGGACGAACGTATCCTTTTGTAGGGTGAATCTCTCTCACGACTTCACTGACATTGATGAACGTAACATCCGTAATTGTGATGTTGAGCCGTAGCAAGTCAGATAAATTGAAGATCATCCAGCTCGCGTTCTGGCTCATTGATAATAGTGTATGATTTATCAATGATGATAGCACGTCTTTTGAGAAGAAATCGACACGTTCACTCAGATTTGCAATGCTTGGTGGAGATCCACTTTCGTCCGGGTACCATCTCAAGCCATCAGGATTATTTGCGGAACGTGAGTTTATATTCATTTTCACACGTGCATCTCTCAGCAGGAGACTGTTCGAATCATCCCCGTTTGGAGCGATTTTATCTGGTATGCCAGCCAGTGTTAGGCCTAATATCACTGTGAATAAGACCATTAAAGTGACGTGCTTCTTTCTCATCATTCACGCCTCCTTTTGTTGATCTTGATTTATGTTGATTTGCAATGCTTGGTGGAGATCCACTTTCGTCCGGGTACCATCTCAAGCGAGAGTTATTCAGAAATCCCTCGTGAATGATGATGTCCTCGTTCGCCAAGGGTGACCGATAAAAGAGAGAGGCGCTTCCACGAGACACGGAGGGAATTCGAGTGAAACGTGCAAAAATTCACCTAGACCTCGTGGAAGTGCCCCGATTAAAACAGCTGTTTCCCAACCTTTTAAGGGTTTCGATCGAATTCGCCATCTCGTGTCCCCGCTGCGGGAACGAAGCCGATAAAATTATAGCAACCGATAAAAAAGATCGTCTCGGAAAGGGTCGACCCGTATACCGCTGCCAAGAATGTCACGCAGAATTCACCGCGGATCACTCGAAGTTCGCACGAGACGTCCAACACGCCCTCCTCGAACGCCTGGCCATGGCACGGTTCAAGGACGACGTCCCTCAACAGGTCATTGCTCGTCTCTTGGGCCTCTCACAGCCAACGACTAGCCGCATCGAGACCCAAATCGTCGACTTCTTGAATCAGCCGAAACAACACCACGGTTGGACACGACACGTCTCCACGAGTCCTAATG
>JAJRXH010000037.1 GCA_024276395.1 archaeon | reverse complement strand
CGACGAACATTGCGGGCTTGATCATTGAGCCGTCATTTGATTTAGTGGCTCAATTGGCGTTATTCGTGATCATCGTGGTGACGACGTGTCTTTCCAGTTACGTGTATACCATCAGGTATGTGAGGTCACGGGATGTAGGGACTTCTCAGGAGAGTCAACAAGATGAGACGCTAGGAGTTTCCTCGTGAAGATTTTAGACAATCATGGCTGGTAGGGTGAAAGAACAAGGGATTTTTGGAGGAGAGTGGTCGATTGATGTCATTGTTACCTTTATGATTTTAATTTTTTTAGATCAGATGTCGGTCTAGGGTATGGATGCGCATGGATGGCATGGCTCATTTCATCAAGTCATCCGATGGTGAGATTTTGTCCATCCATCGAATAGACTGGAAGCGGATGAATACGTGGATGGACCTTGTCATTACTCTCTTTCTTTTTTCTCACTAGTTCCAGAAGGAGGTGGGAGGACTTCACTTTTTTGGGGGGTAATGGGGATTGAAGAAGAGAAGGCAAGAGTTTGAGTATTTCCTTGATCATGATCTATTTTCTTATTAAATTTCTTTTTTCTGACGTGATGCTAATATCAAGTTCGGATCAAGAAGCTTGGAGAGTCATCTTTGTTTGGGGCAGTTTGATTGAGAAAAGAGGGAAGGACAAGGTGAACGTGTTCGGTTATCTTATCTTCATTTAATGGAGGACGTCACTAGTTTGGTGGATGACGAGAGGCGTGGCATCCTTGCCTGCGGTGACCAGCCATACTCCTTTTTCTCGTGCGAGGATGCTGGCTCCTTCGGTGAATTGCAGGTCATACACCACGAGGATGATTTTTTCTCGGAGATAATTGGCGAATTGTCCGTGCAATTTTTTTGCCCTGTGGAGAACTTCTTCTACCAAGCTATGGTCCACTCGGATGGAGTTTTCTCCAATGAGGCAGATACCATCATCGGTACCGTATAGGTTGATTTCCAGGTGTGGCGTGAGATCTAGGATGCGTGGTTGAATCGAAATGCCTTGTTGGGCTTTAAGTCTGTGGTAAATGACATCCATGGCTTCATCTTCCATCGGAGGGTGAGGCATTGCATTGTTTTGGTGAGCGTGCTGAACTACGTTTCAATTTTTTTGAGGCGCTTCTCGTGATTTTGTAGGAGTTTTCCATATTCCTTGAGCACTTGCAGGATTTCGTTGAATTTTCAGTCGTGCTCGTCGAGTCGTGCAAATAACTGTTTCATTTCTTCTTGATGCTGCTTGAAGTTTTTATGGAGTTGCTTGAGTGAGTCGAATATGTTTTTTAGGCCGAGCTTGGTAATGACCAATTGACGAAATTCTTCGTCTTCATCAAGGAGCTTGAGGAATCTTTGCTTGAGGTTGTCACCAGGTGGTGTTGTTGCCATGTTGGATTGTTGGCTCATGCATCAATTGGGAGTTATTCACTTCACCTTGGAGTATTTAAAGGAAGAATAGGTTTATAAAATCATCTTTTAAATGACGGGGAGAACTGAATAACTCTCCATTAATTCACCGATGTTAGATGTACCTTTTTCATTTAAAAGATTGCAAGTTGGGGATTATCTTTTTTAGCTTACGGGGTGGCAGCCATATCCGTGATCAAGGAAGTTTTACGACAAAAGAGGCTTGAAGCCAGAGAAAGTGATGAATGCTTCTTCTTGTCAGTCACGTGAGAACTGCAAGTTGCTAGTTATTTTGGCTCTGATTGATTTTTTAAGGAATGGACTCAATGGTGGCAAGGAAAGACCCTTCAGAATCACTTGATTTCAGAATTTTTTCCTTGGCTTGGTTGGATGAACTTGTAACAATTTTTGAGCGAGCTCAATGATTTCTTCGAGTTCTTCGATGGTGAGTCCTTCGAGTCGTTCTTCGATGGTGAGTCCTTCGAGTCGTTCTTCGATGGTGAGTCCTTCGAGTCGTTCTTCGGGGCTTAACAAGTAGAGATTTTCTTTTAAAATGGATTTCATTTCATTTTGATGCAAGGGATTTATCCTCGCCTGCAATTATTAGTGACATTGGCATCAAGGAAAAAGGACGAGATGAATGCTTCAGGAACGAAACCAACTTCTTGATTTAATTGCGACACGTGTCTTGAGTCAAGATGGCTATGAACGGATGAGATGAGGATTTTGAAAATGGGAGAAGTTGGTTAATGGAAGATGGAAGACTTGATGGAGATGAAGGTATTCTACTCGTGAGGGGGGTCTAACAAGGGTGTTTTCATAGATATTGGTGGCTGTTTCATGATTGTTGTTATTGCTGTTGTTTTTTCTTGATTTCTTCTTGGAGTTTTCGTTGTGCTTCCTTGATGAGTCGTTCTATTTCTTCGGGTTTGAGACCAGCGAGTCGTTCTTCGGGTTTGAGACCAGCGAGTCGTTCTTCGGGTTTGAGACCAGCGAGTCGTTCTTCGGGTTTGAGACCAGCGAGTCGTTCTTCGGGTTTGAGACCAGCGAGTCGTTCTTCCGGGCTTAACAAGTACAGATTTTCTTTCAAGATTTGTTTCAATTCAGAATCGGTCATAATGGTCACCTCTTTTAATTTATTGACCATATTATCAATCATTTCATTACCGATGATTTGAAAGTTCACGAGATGCTTGTAGCGATGGAGAAAAAGTTTTTCTTCCGGCGTGAATTCTCGGGTAATGAGGAGTGAGAGATTTTTCTTGAGTTGTTCTTCTTCTTGTTGTTGTTCTGAGCGTAGTTTTTTCAGGAGAGCTCGAATGTCGGCAACGATCAATGGTAATGGATCATATTGATAGTTTAGAGGGGTAGCGCTTTCTTTTCCTTCTTCAACCGAGTACCACTTGATGTATCGTGCCTGTAGGATGTTCTTGAAGGTGGAACTCGGTTCGAAGATGCAGAAGGCGTGCACCACCACGTTATCCAGTGCAGCCTCGTACTTGGTCGCATATTGTTCTGGGAATGGCCCGTGGTTCACGTAGTGGAGTCGTGCCACGCTTCTTTTGACGTCTAATTGGGCAATGCTTCTCGAATTTAGTTCGATTTTCAAGTCGAGGAAGTGTAGTTGGTATGATTCCCAGAATACGCGATCTGGTACTTGTTTTTCAACGTGGATTTCAGATGGCTGGTATCGGGCGTGTTCAATGCCCAGGAATCGTAACAATGCTTCGTGGCCAGCTTTTGCCAGCAAGTAATCGAACAAACTTTCTGGTTTCCACTTGGATGCTGATGTGGACGATGAATCCTTGTCAGTGGTCACGTTGGTGTGCCTCCTTATGTATTATGGTTGCTTACTTCCCTTTAAATGTTCCCAGAATGGGTGATGAGGAGAGGGAATCATTAAACTGTTTTGGGAGAATGTGGTTTTTTGGTGGATTCGAGTGATACCATTTTTGAGGAAGTATGGATGCCTCGTTTTCTTTTTCTAGATGGGTGTTTTTGTTCCTTGAAAAAAAAGATGACACGCACGATGTTGAAGAAGAATTTGTTGTTAGTCTTGAATGAATGGTGGCGAAGAGGAAAGGCCTGATGCAAGGGTGCAAGAAAAAAGGATGAAATGCCGGAGAATTTGTTGTCATTAGAGACTTCTTGAAAAGGAAAGTTTACTTGGTATGCGTGAATTGGAAGGATAAATGGCTTTATAGACGATGACCTTTGTCATTCAGTTGATTCTCATTGGAAGGCCTTGCTTATGGAGATATCGTTTTAGATCCTTGATTTTTAGTTGTTGCTGGTAGGATAAAGAGGCCTTTAGGGTGGCATCCGCACCATTTTCGAGAACATCCTTGAAATGCTTCATTGTTCCGGTACTCCGGATATGATGATTGGTACATCAATGGTCTCACGGAGTGCATGGAGCAATTCAAGATCATAGCCTTCTTGAGTTCCGTCATGATCATGCTAGTGACTAGGAGTTCTCCGGCGTCTCTTTGTGCCGCTTATCGTGCCCATTGAATGGAGTCGATTCCAGTTAGTGTCGTTCCATCGTTGATGAAGGTCTCCCAGCCATTGGGGGTTTTCTTGGCGTCAATGGCTACCACGATGCATTGTGATCCGAATCTTCTTACACCTTCCGTGATGAAATCGGGATTTTTCACGGCAACTGAGTTGATGCTTACTTTTTCAGCACCTGCTTGGATGATTTCTGTCATGTCTCCCAATGAACGGATGCTTCCACCGACAGTAAATGGGATGTAGATTTCTTCAGCGATCGCTCGGATCATTTTTAGCGTGGCTTTTCGACTTTCAATTGTTGCCGTGATGTCAAGAAGAACAAGTTCATCTGCTCCTTTGTCATCGTACATTCTGGCTAGTTCGACGGGATTTCCAGCATCGCGGAACTGCTTGAACTTAATGCCCTTGACGACCCTTCCGTTCTTGATGTCCAAGCAGAGAATGATTCTCTTGGTTTTTCCAGAGATGTGGTGCTTGACGACAGCATTTTCCAGGTGTTGAATGGAGATATCTCCTTCAAGTAATGCTTTCCCCACGATTACCGCGTCACACCATTGAAGGCGACATTCACGTCTTCAAGTGATCTCACGCCTCCTGACGCGATGAGTTTCGTGCGTGGTTGCTTGATGGTATGAAGTTCACGAAATAATTAACAAGTTCTCACCATCAGTAGCCATGAAACCAGTTAGGTAAATGGCTCCACTCTCTGTTAATAGTTCTTGAAAATCTTGTTTCT
The DNA here is from genome assembly GCA_024276395.1 of archaeon. Taxonomy (GTDB): domain Archaea; phylum Asgardarchaeota; class Heimdallarchaeia; order Hodarchaeales; family S146-22; genus JAJRXH01. Next base: position 3,575 of record JAJRXH010000037.1, on the reverse strand, counting down.
TCTCGTTCATTGTCATTAAGATTTCATTCCAAGAGATGTACAATCCTCTAAAGTCACGAGGAATTATATTTGTCACTAATTCATTCGTTACTTCTGTTATTGGCAGGAAGATGATGTTGCTTCCCAATCGAATGAGTCCTAGTAGAATTTTTTCGTCAGCGTGAGTATTCATGATGAAATGAACTTCTGAGAATGGCGTGATGCTGCTAATGTCATCCTTAATCTTCTCATCCTCAAGTTCCACGATGATTTCAAGGAAAACACTTAGGGTCTTGATGAGGTCACTACTAGTGATTTCTTGGTTTTGATGTGGTTGTTTCCAATAATTTTTCGTGATTAGTGTTCCAATCATATTCTTTACACCGTTTCGCGTGAGTGGTGTTTACAGTAATCTAGGTAGGATGAAAAACATCCTAAAGAGGGTGAACTGGGCAAGGTTCATCTCGTGAAAAACAAAACGATGTGAATCATCGTAACTTGGAAGAAAGACATTTCATTCACGAACGGAGCAAGAGAATGTAAAGTTCGTTCAAGAGATGAACGCCTGCCCAAAATGAAAAGAAGAGCTTGATTCAACTATGTATTTTGATTCTGGCAGGCGATTCTGATAGCACTTGAGATATCCTCACTGGATGATTATAAGTGAAAGAGAATGGAAAAATTCAAGTGTCTCTCATTGATGATAGTATTTAAAAATGATGATGGGGACAAGTTGATCTCCAAACACGCGAAGAAGAAAAACTACTCTCTTGGTGAGCAAAAGATTTAAAAAATACTGACGTTTTTATATTTAAATGAAAGAGAAGTGATTACTTGCAGACAAGTGTCGGGTGGTAGGAATGAGGACTAAAATAGATGAAACTCGTGAGAAATCCACGTTAGATGCTTTTGATCCTTTCATGTTCGACAAGTACATGGTTTATGCCTTTTTGTTTTTGATTTTCTTCCTCTTGGTGATGAATGCCTTGGTAGGAAGACTTTCTTGAATGCATTCTTGGTTTCCAATTACCTACAACTTGGTTGCTAAATGCCCTTCCGGAAAGCATTTAACGGATTATTGTTGTATCGTGACTTTAGAAAGAGAAAAAGAACACCCTTATCATCTTTTTTTCTTTTTTGAGACTCACCTTTGAATATAAAAATTTATTCGTAGTTAGAAGACTGGAAGGCATTTGCATCGTGATGATGCAGCACACGCCAGCACAGCTTTTTTGAAGGCAAATCAACTAAGTGGATTTTGACAAGAACATCAGTGATTTGAGGCAGTGAACTATGAGTAATGGCCATGGTATGCTAAGACGCACGAATATCCGGATGTTCAAGCTCGTGCTCGGAGGGGCATGGGGTGTGGGAAAGACTTCCATCCGCAAGCGTTATTTAGGACAAGGGTTCCAGGGGGAATACATTAGGACCTTAGGTGCAGATTTTGCCCTGAAGACTAGTGAGATGATCATTAATGGGAGAAAGGTGGTGATTCAGTGGCAAATCTGGGATTTAGCAGGTCAGCCGGCCTTTGATGTGATTAGAAGAGTATACATCCAGGGTGCACGAGCTGCTTTGGTGGTTTATGATGTGACTCGTCCAAGCACGCTTGGAGAGGCAGGGATGTGGTGTAACGAGATTTGGAATTATTGTGGGGAAAGAAGAAGACGAATTCCCATCATTTTAGTGGGTAACAAGATTGACTTGAGAACCGAAGAAAGGGAAGACTTGATGGTGAACTCGCAGAAAGGTAAGGAACTTGCGGATTCTCTTGGGATTCCTTTCATTGAGACCTCAGCAAAAACTGGAGAAAACATCAAGAAAGCCTTCAAGTTATTGGGAGATATCGTCATCCGCGAATATAGTTAGGGGTAAAGTAATTTAACTATAAATAATAGTATCCTAGCACGATGCAGGCACGTAAAAGAATAGTATCTCTTTACTTAGGAAATAAAAGCCAAAGGAAGATCAAAAGAGAAATTGGTGCGGCCGCCGGGACTTGAACCCGGGCAACGAGCTTGGAAGGCTCGTGTCCTACCGCTAGACGACGGCCGCTATGTTCTTCTTCAGGTAACCATTACTTTCTTGATCTTTTAAAATATTTCAGTAGTATCTCACGGATGCTTGTCATTGAGGATGGAGTCGTAGTCGTGGATGTCCTCTCACCGTCCGACCGCAATCACGTAAAGCTTTATGTACGAATTGAAGTTAGAGGAGCATGTGAATTTTCGAGGCATTCTTGGAAGAACATTGCTTCACTAGGAGGAAAGCAAGATGGAAAACCGTTTCAAGTTTGTAGCATCTTCATTCTTGGGGTTCTTGATTGAAAATACGGTTGTGGGCATTGCTGCCACAGGTGCTCCTCAGTCAGGATGGAAACCACTCATTGAACGTGGGTTATTGGAGCCGTTGACCTTGTTATTAACATTCTTGACAATAGGAATGGTATTATGGCTCGTGTTCTACGTGGAAGTGCATCGTCAAGATCCCTTACGAGAAAAACTTCTAGGGGTGATTTGGCGGTTCCTAGTGACAGCCATTTTAGTTGGTATCACGTTACAATTTTGGTTCATCATCCGTCCAATTCCCTTCAATTACTGAGTAATTCGAGATGGGAATGATGATCATTAGAAAGTCGTCCAACTCGTTCATTTATGATTAAACTGGATTCATCTCTCCCTAATTTCCGTATCAATGTCATTGACCTAGTAATTTCAATTAGGAGAACGAATGGAGAGAAACGCATTACCTCCAAGGACGAAAGGCGAGACGGAGAATCAATCAGGAATTTGGATGGAATTTCTTTGAATTTTTGGTAAATGAAAATGATTGTCCTTACTAGATGTCATTGTGGTGAATGATGGAGACACATTTCGTCATCTAGGCGTCCGAAGTTTAATGAAGATGAAAAGAAGTAAAAGTAAGGTGAATAAGAGCGGAAATTGGTGATCCAACAGTGCAATTCTGTAGTAACTGTGGAAGTTTTCTGCAACTCCGACCCAACCCAGAAACGGGAAAGAACGTTCTTGTCTGTCCCAATTGTGGTGAACTGAGCCCTGAAGAAATGAAACAAAAAGCCATCATCAAGAAAAACATTCGTTCTAACAATCAAGAACGCACGGTCGTCATTGACAAGACGAAAATTGAGGATGAATATCTTCCACGCGTGAAAATCTTGTGTCCCAAGTGTCATTATGAAGAGGCCACGTATTTTCAAATGCAGACTCGCAGTGCTGATGAGCCTCCAACGTCCTTCTATACATGCCTTAAATGCGGTCATAAGTGGAGAGAGTATCAATAAGTGTGTTCGTTCTAGTAATTCTTAACTCTTTTTTTGTCATTTTTTCTTGATGTAATTTCATCGATCTGATATTTTTTTTGACGATTCTGTTACATGTTAAATCAAAAGTCGCTGGCTTTCAAGAATGGTTTTCATCACAATTTTTATAATGCCTAACTTATGGATGTTGGACGAATCATCAAGCTTCCGCTGGGAAGTGCGGTCGATTTTTTATTCATGTTGTCACGTGAACGGGAAACTTGGGATGAGATACCGATGTCCCTTGAAAAGTATTTAGATGAAAAGAACTTGG
>JAJRXH010000561.1 GCA_024276395.1 archaeon | reverse complement strand
TCGTCTTTCCAAACCATCTCGACGAATTCAGCTTCTAGGAGGTTGTTCTCGATTATTAGCACGTGGTATTGTTGATCTTGTGATAATTGGCTTGTTTTTAGCAATTGGTGTGATTTTGAGGTGATTTCATTTTCAATTATCGTGAAACTTCTGATCTTTCTCAATTGATTAAGGATGTTCATTCCAGCAATATCTTTGTGACTAATGATAACAGTAGGCATTGAGGACGACCAGCAATTCGTGTTAATTAATGATTAGCTAGATCAATTAAAAAAGATATACAAGATATCCAAGAAGTTAAAAAAAGAAATAATTGAACAAAAATGTTGGAAGCGGGAATTTAGAAATTTTCCCATTTTAAGTTTTTTCATTCGAACTTGGACTTTTCCTTGATGGCTTTTGCCTGAGCGGTTGCTTTTGCCATTAACAATCCAATGGAATCTTTCGTGGGGAAAGCTGCTTCAATGGAGACCGCATTGGCTTCTCTGACAGCTTTCGAAATTAGAGCTGGCAATGTTTGTGGCGTGATGTAAGCGATACCTATTGCAAGGCTGAAAGCTCGTTGGTATGCAGCGATGATCTCTTGGCGAGTTTGTTCTTCGTCGATGATAAGAGCCTGGCCATCTAGAATTTCGCCATCATAATAAGCGTACTTGATTTCTAGTCCAACTCTAAAGGGTTTGATGCCTAATCGGTTCAGAACGATGTAATGATCTTCTGTTACGATGTCACCAGCTTTGAGAATTACGGTATCCTTAGCAACATGAATCTTTCTATTTTCAATTCTTGTCTCAATTCCCACTCTATTTAGTTCACCAATTACAGGCCCGGGATCTAGTCCAGTATTTCCTTTGGGGACCACTACATCTACTGGAGCTATTTGTCCAACTTTTGCCTCTGCAGGTACTGTTCTTTCTCTTAAGATTTTTTGGATTTTGAAGGGATTTTCATTGGTAAGGATGAATGCAATGGACCCTCGAATTTTATCCAATACTTGCTCAAGGCCGGGCTTTTCGTCGGCGACTGCTTGTATTGCTCTTATCTTGAGGGTGTTTTTAGCTACCTTGATGACCGCGGTCCCTCTCAATGCCGATCTGATTTCTTGTAAGGCACTTGAGCTAATACCATCTAACGAAGCGATACCTATGACATTATGGGCCTTTAACAGTTGTATTAATTGCTCTACGGTTTCTTTTTTCCATTGGGGTACATCGTGTATTCGCTGATGGGGCGATACTTGCATTAATGTTGCGCTGCTCATTGAAAAACCCTCTCTTTTTCTGTTTCACGCTTTCATTTACCAGTTTTTATATTTATGATAAATGGAAAGGAAGTCGTTTACCATCATTACTCTGAAGATTCGGATTCTATCTCAGTTTCAGAGGAAATAATTCTAACAATGTCAGCATGCACGGTAATAGGTATGGTAACGGGGTTGTCAAGTAGATCAACAGTGACTTCCTCTCGTGCTAGAGATACAGATGAGATGCGTGCTCTACTCCCTCTAAATGGCCCTGATACGATTTCAACAATTTGTCCAGGCTTGAGTTGCTGGATGATTGGCTTTGGTACGAGTAATTGTTCTAGTTCCTTGAGAGTTACCCTGCCAACCACATTTTTCACGTGATTGATGTCGGTAATGGCATCATCTAGTCCTTTTCTAGTTGATTCAACAAAGATGTATTGAGGTAATGAGTCAACATGGAAAACACTGGCAATATCTAGGTTTTTTAATCTAGCACGATTTGCAATTTGTTCTACAACCATTTTTTCCCTATTTGTCGTTGTTTTCACTGCATATATATCGTATCGTTTTGCTACCATGTGCAATATCGCCTCTTTTTCCTACGGGTTTCCTCCTAGTTCTAAGATGACGGTAAATAACGTTCTGATTCCAAATCCAATAAATCCTAGCAGTAGAATGGCGACAAAGGTAACCTTGATTACTAGCCATAGCTCTTCGTTTGAAGGCTTCTTGGCACTTTTTATTACTCGATACATTTGGCTCCAAATACTTTTCTTACCAGCAGTTGCCATTTTCATTCGCCTTGTAATGTTCTGAATCTACATTTTTTTCCAGAATTTATATATCATTGGTTATTGTTATGTCGTGAACATCGTGACAGTACTGGTTAAGAGACGAGCTCATTTTTTTCGTTATGGTTCAAAAGTCATTAGTTCTTTCTGAAACTCTCATTTTTTGAAACGGTCCGATCAAATTCGTCGTTTGAATGACATCGCTGCACGAACTACTGAAGAGAACGGTCGTCTGCCCGTTGCCTGAGGGAATTCTCCCAATTTTTTAGCAAGATATTCAAGCATCATCGAAGAATGGAAGTTCTCATATCACTAATGGGGAAGGCCCATCCATCTCAGGCCAACTTTTCGGAAAATTGCTAAATACCCAAGTAAATTAAATAAAGTCTCACAGCGGAAGGCCCATCCATCTCAGGCCAACTTTTCGGAAAAGTCTAAAGTAATTTCCACGGTTTCCAGGAGAATTGAACGATAAAAAATCAACGAAAGTGTGAGAAAGCATTATCTGTTCATCTTTCTCTTTTTAATCAGATACACTCCCCATTCTTAAGGGTTGAATGTTTTTGGTAGAGTTTTTTTGTAAGAACAGAAATGAGAAGGGGAGAAGTTATGGAAGGATCTTTGTTTTTCCATTAGAAAAAGATCTTATGATGAAAATCGATAAAAGAGTTTGGGAATGAAAAAATTGAATAATCTTTAGAAAAATTTTAAGAATTTGCTTTTTTTCTCTTTTTGTAGGTTCTTTGATTTCATGAGGATGGTGTTATCAATGTCGTGGGAAAATTGCGGTGTCCTCCCAGGAAAATTTAAGTATCTACTGTTTATATTTCGCCTAGAATTGGAGGAGGTAAGATGTGTTTTGTCATCAGTTGTTGGCGAGAGAGAGGTTGGTGTTTCAAAAGGATCTGGAGGAAGAATATCAAATAAGGATTGTCGGAGATAGTAAGAAGCTAATGACGGGTCATCTGTTAGATTTGACTTTGCATAGGAAATGATGGATATTACTCGGATGGCATTGTGAAGTTCAGGCTTGATGGAGGCTCCCCATATAATTTCAGCATTTTTATCTATTTGTTGGGCAATGAGGTTAACCACTCGGTTGACATCTTTCAGTTGCATTGATTCGCCGCCAAGAACACAAATGAGTGCCTTTTGTGAGGTGCTGATATCGATATCTGAAAGCAAGGGATTGTTCAGAGCAGCATTTACTGCCTCTGCTACCTTGTCATTTTGGTCATCAGATTGTCCCATCCCAATGAGAGCAACTCTACCACCACTGAGGACACTTCGTACATCTGCTAGGTCTAAATTGATAAATTGTGGCTCTGTGATGAGTTCCGTGATGGCACGGACAGCTCGAATGAGAACTTCATCAGCAATCCTAAATGCAGACAGCATGGTGATATCTTCAGAAAATTCAAGCAATTTTTCATTAGGGATGATGATCACGGCATCAGCAGCTTCGAACATCTTCTGTAATCCTTGAAGAGCATTTTCATACCGGACGGGTCCTTCCATAACAAAAGGCAACGTGCAGATTGCTACAGTAAGAGCACCACTCTCTTTGGCGGCACGTGCCACGACAGGCCCCGCACCAGAACCGGTCCCACCACCTAGCCCACAGGTGATGAAAACTAGATCCGCATCAATGATGGCTTTTAAATCTTCAATACTTTCTTCAGCGGCTTTTTCACCGACTTTTGGATTGTTACCTGCTCCATGTCCTTTACATGTTTCTCTTCCGATGAGCATCCGTTTATGAGCTTGTACAGAAGCAAGGTGATCTGCATCAGTATTGATTGCTATTGTCT
>JAJRXH010000560.1 GCA_024276395.1 archaeon | reverse complement strand
TCCTCGACCACATCACCTACTCTGCAGCCAAGTTGTGGAACGTTGCCAACGATCACGTCGTTCATGGCACGCTCAAGGTAACCGAATTGGAGAAGGAGCTCAAGACGACCTTTTGGCGCAAGAACCTTCATTCGCAGTCTGCTCAAGCTGTCCTTCAAAAATTGAAGGTGGTATGGTTCAATTGCTACCGCACGCGCCAGTACATTCGGTGATGAACCAAGGCCGTGAACGTGACCTTTTCATCCCTTGTTGTCCCGTCATTAATGATACCGACCGAAGGGGGTGCACTGATTCCGAAACGGCTGGATGAAATCACGTGTAATTGGGCCTCCTTGTTACCGAATTACACCATCACGAGTATAATCTCCCCACGGAGCGGAAATCACTCCTCACGCGTTCACGCCCCGTTCACGGCACGTACGCTCAAAACTCTCCCATTCGTCATGAGATGAACCATTCCACATCCCAAAGTACTGGCAAGTCATGAGAAATCCCGACATTAATGAATTTTGTCGCGAGGTCGCGGACATGATCCTTCCGAGAACCTCTCGCCTGTCAGCGATCCCTCGAAAAGGGAAAGAGCATCGAGCACGATGCCCTCTCCCGCTTGACAAGCTTGAGTTTGAAGTACTGGCGTGAGGATAGTCGCGTGTTTCTCGTGGTTGTTCGTCCTCTTTTAGTTCGCATCACTGAGGGCGATGCAAGTAAAAGTAGCTGGTTAGTAGTAACGTGACTGGAAGTGGGATGGTAATGAGGTGGAAAGGGTGTTTTTTCTTCTTGCTATTTGGGAGACGTGTTTATCCAGTTAGGTAGGTGATGAAAAAAGAGAGTGGAGGAAAGGATAGCATCCGGACATCATTGAAATCATTATAATTTATTAATTTGCTGGATGAAGAGTTTTCCAATGGCTTGACGGAGTCCTTTGGGAGGAGGTATTTATTCCTTGTTAGGTGAGGGAGGTCATTGATGAGTTGGGGGTATCGTTTCGCGTGGATTTCATCGTGTTCTTGCGATTGACGTTAATTTTCAATTTTCTAGTCATGATTTCATGTGATCTTTTCAAGAGGTGATTTGACTCGAGATGTAAGAAGACACGGTGGTATTTTTCAGTTCAGTTAGGGGGAAACATGTTGATGAAATGTCTTGATTTTTTTACAGACGTTTTCGATGGTTGGTTGTTCTAATTTTCCAGATATGGGGAGTGATAATATTTTAGATTTAATGTTCTTGCAGTTATCGAGTCGTGACTTGTCATCATCATTCAATTTTTTGATGTAATCGAGTTCATCTAGGCACGTGTCGTACATGATGCCGGTTTCGATGTTGTTATTTTTCAAGAAGGTACGGAGTTCATCTCTATTGGATGTTTTAATCGTGTAGAGGTGGTAAACGTGATAATATCCTTTAGGTTCGATGGGAATTTCGATGTCTTGGATTTCGCTTAGATGTTTGGAATAGATGTTAGCGATTTTTCTTCGGTGTTCATTGTGCTCGTCTAATTTTTTTAGATTTATTCTTCCGATGGCGGCGAAGATTTCGCTCAATCTATTGTTAAGGCCGGCGAAGACGTGTTTTCCCATCATTCTTCCGTGGTCTCGGAGAGCTTTAATTTTCGTGATGAGTTCTTCGTTGTTAGAGAGGACGATTCCTCCGTCACCAGCGACGGTCATGTTTTTCGTGGGGAAGAAGGAGAAGGCGGCCAGATCGCCATGGTATCCAGCTTTTTTTCCGAAGTATTTTGCGCCGTGCGCTTGGCAGGCATCTTCGATCACGTACAGGTCGTGCTTGTCGGCGATTTCTCGGATGGGTTTCATGTCGGCCATGAGGCCGTAGAGATGAACGGGGATGATGGCTTTTGTTTTAGGGGTGATGGCACTTTCCAGTTGGGTGGCGTCCATGGTGTAGGTATGTGGATTGATGTCGACGAATTTTGGTCGTCCTCCCGCCATGATGATGGCGTTTACGGTAGCTGCGAAGGTATTTGGGACGGTGATGATTTCATCACCGGATTGGATGCCTATTGCCAGCAAGGACAGGTGGAGGGCAGATGTACCGGAGTTAACGGCTGCACCGTATTTGGTGCCTTGATACGTGGCGAATTCTTTTTCTAGTGCTTCACATTCAGGTCCCTTGACGAATTGTCCACGTTCGAAGACTCTTTTTACGGCTTCAAGTTCTTCTTGTCCGACATCGACGGTTGTTCGTGGGATTTTCATTCTCGGATCCTCTTCATGTTGGTCATCATATCCGGTTCATTCAGAAATTTTTTCGTTGGTTTTAGTCTTTAAAAAGAAATTAACTTCTTCATAGGCTTTAGTATTCTTCAGGTTGGTGGTGCAGGAGAGTTCTTCAATTTTTTTTACAATTTTAGCGGGGCTTCCGTAGGCGACCATTCCGTTGGGGATGTCTTTCGTGACTAAAGAGCCTGCGCCGATGAACGCGCGTTTTCCTATGGTAACGTATGGCAATATGGTGGTGTTGGCGCCGATTATGGCGAATTTCTTGATGGTTGGGCCCTTGAGACATTGTTTCACGATGTTGCATTTTGGGTGGTAGGCGTTGGTCATCACGACGTTTGGGCCGATCCATGCGTTTTGTTCGATGTTGGTGTATTCGGGGATGAACACGTTGGAATGGATTCTGACGTTATCTTCGATGGTGACGTTGCGTTCGAGCACGCTGTGTGAACCAATGCTTACATTATTGCCGATGTTATCATGTTCTCTGATGAGCACGTTGTGTCCAGTTTGGACATGGTTTCCGATGATGGTATTGGTATATATCACGGTGTGTGAGCGAATTAAGCAGTTATCTCCGATTATTAACGGTTTAATTTCATCAATGTTGCTGGGAATGGCTCCAAGGAGCACGTATTCTTGGATGGTCACGTTTTTTCCGAGCTTGACGAATTTTTCGTTCATTGAGTATTTCAATCGTGTCACCATGTTACTTTTTTGATTAGTTGCGTTGCGTGAGTTAAATTAGTTCTCCGTCGACCGTGATGAATTTTTTTTCCTTGAAGGATTGAAATGCGAGTTCTATCATTCTCACGGCATTTCTTCCGACGATGCCGTCGGTGAGATAGGTTTTGGATGGTGTTTCGGATTGGGTGATGAAGTGAAGCAATTCTTCGTATAAGGGTTCTTTATATTCTAGCCGAACGGTAAATTCTCCTTCATTTACGACGGTAAACTTTTCGTTGTGGTTTTTTCCATTGTAGTCATTACCAGTCGTGATGTAGGATTGGACCAATTTTAGGCGGTCTGGAATTGAGAAGTTGATGATTGCGCTTCCTTGCGATCCAATTAGGGTGAGCTCTCGCACTTTTCCTTGAGTGGGATCGATCCAGCTTTCGATGGAGTAGCTAGACAAGTCTCCGAATTTTTGGATGATGAGGCTCATTTCTTCATGGCCATCAAAATAACTAATGAGGTCGCAGAAAATTTGATGAGGTTTCCGATTTCCTAGGATGAAGCCGCTGAGGTCTACTTCGTGGATGCCTAGGGCTAGCAAGACACCGATGTCGGGTCGTGGAACGCGGATGGATTGCCTTTTAATCGTCATGTAGATGACATCTCCGAATTCTCCCCTCATCACGCGTTTTCTTAGTTCTAGGACGGCGGGATGATATCTAAATAAATGTCCAGCCATGAGTCCCGCTTTGTTATCTCGTGCGATGGTAATGAGTTCATCACATTGTTGCGTGTTTTCGGCCATTGGTTTTTCGACGAGGACATCTTTTCCAGCGTTCAGAAATTCCTTGGTCATTGGATAGTGAAAAGGGGTGGGGGTTACAATTGAAACGCAATCGACCTTTCCACTTTGCACGAGTTCTTCCCAGCTAGTTGTTGTTTTTACTTCGTAGTGCTTTTCAACTTGCCTGAGGATGGAAGCACGAGTGTCACAGACTATTAATTCATTGATCAAGTTTTGTTCTTGCAGTTTTACTAGAGATTTGAGATGGTTTTTTCCCCAGTAACCAGCGCCGATTAGTCCCACGTTAAGCATTAGCATCCCTGCCGTTTTTCCATCTAATTTTCGAAAGTTGGATGATATGATTGCGGTTGGTGCCATTTTAGGGCGCATTGAGGAAGGAGAGATACTTGTAATGAAACATGGTCATGATAAAATGGCATTTCCAGCACAGAATTGTTAGATTTTGGGGTGCTTGGCGGTCATCCAGCAGGAAGTGGGAATTGGAGTCATCTCAGCCATTTCCTTTACTGGATGTTTTTCATACCGTGTAAGCACAACTTTTGCCATTTTAATAAGGTTTCTTACCGTGTCTTTACCAAGAGATTCTGCACTCGATGTACCATTAAAAATTTTGAGGAAGTTAAAGATCTTGAGGGACCTTTTTTTCTCATGGTGTTTCAATTCTGGTAGCATGTCATGTCTTAGGAATTTTTTGAATCACGTTAATGATCTTCTGAATGCCATGCGGAAATGTTTCTGATTTACATGCTGTTATGAATGCGTATGAGAAGGTGTTAACCCATTAAGTGTTTAAAATTAATGTTCGAAAACGTTGGATTAGTGAGTCACCATCGAAGAACTTGCGTGAAATCTGATGAAAATAGGTGTGATTGGATTAGGGTATGTTGGATTAACCACGGCATTAGCCTTGGCGGCTAAGAATAATGAGATTATTGGTCATGATGTGGACGAAAGAAAGGTAGTGGCTCTTGAAAATGGGAGAGTTCCTCTGTACGAGAAAGGGGCAGCCGCAATATTAGAACAAGTTCTTGGGACGTCCTTTCATGTTACGAGGAATTTGGAAGTACTACTTGAGCAATCAGAGGTCATATTCGCATGCGTGCCAACTCCCACGAGATTGGATGGGTCGATGGATGATCATTACTTGCTGCAAGTGATGCGAGATATAGGCATGCTAATCAAGACACGGAAAGACCGAGGTCATCTTGATTGTCCTCTCCTCGTGATCAAGTCAACGGTGATACCGGGCACCACGGCTCGGATGCGTGACCTGCTTCAAGATGAATTCGGATTGAAGTACGGAGAAGATTTTCGCATGGCAATGGTACCAGAGTTTTTGCGGCAAGGAAAGGCCATTGAGGATGCACTCAATCCATCTCGCATTGTCTGTGGAGTTTGGACAAATCAAGAGCGAATGATCCTTGGTGAAGTTTTTGCTTCCTTTTCCTCTCCCAAGTTTTTCGTGACTCCGGAGACGGCAGAATTCGTGAAATACGCAGCTAATTCATTTTTAGCTTTGAAGATATCATTTGCCAATGAATTGGCCAACATCATCACGAAATTTTTAGAACGCTACCCGGATGCACGGGTGGATGTGGACGACGTCGTGAGATTGATGGGTATGGATCCACGCATTAATCCAAGTCAGATGAAGGCAGGAATAGGGTTTGGAGGATCTTGTTTTCCCAAGGACGTCAAGGCGTTCGTTTCGGTTGCTCGAATGTTGGGGTATGAACCCTCCATTCTTCCGCAGATTCTGGAGGTGAATGAAAGGCAGGCGTTCTTGCCCATTGAATTCCTGCGTGCCATTTTTGGAGGGCGTCTTGAAGGTCGAACGGTTGCCATTCTCGGATTGGCATTCAAGCCAGGGACCGATGATGTTCGCGAATCGCCGGCTTTGAGGCTCGTGCAGGCCCTGATGGAGGAAAAGGTCATTGTCAAGGTTCATGATCCGAGAGCGATGGACAACTTTCGGAAACATCATCCAGAATCGAGTGTTCTTCGCTATTGTAATTCCATTGAAAGTTGCTTGAAGTGGATTGACGCTGCAGTCTTGGTGACCGATTGGCCAGAAATCGTGTGGTACTTGGAACACCTTGAAGTGCGAGACTTCGTCTTGTTTGATGGTCGTGGCGTGTTGACGAATGCAGATGTATCGATTGGGAGGAAGATGATGAATGGTTCAGCTTCATTTCAGGCATAGATCATGAGAATGATAGGTTTGATGTATCTCCCGATGAAATGTTTTTTTCTCTCTTTCTACTCTTTTTTATCTTTGGTTTTTCCGATCACGTCATCACGTCGGTGATACGCTGGTTGCATGATTTGACATCGTGTCATCCGTGAGATTAGTGTCACTCCTGGTGTTGCGAGGATAAAACACGAGTCCTCGTGGGATTACCCCTGGTCACGGGTGGTTTTCCTCTTTTTCACGAGTTTGTTCTTTTTTATTTCTGTCATTCCTGATCCGTGATGATCTGGTTTTTGCCAGTTAAATTTGGCAAGAGAGTCGTGTTTTGACTGTTATTTTAACTCTTGTTTAGATCAGAAACGATGTATGGGTTTCTGTAGTGATTTGAGTTTGTAATTAATTCACGAAACGGTTAGAATTCACGCGTTTTGTCATACATGTTCATTGCGTGATCACTACAATTTTTGGTTCTACTGGGTGAGTAAGAATGACCATTGTTATTAATCTCTAACTAACCATTCATTCTTGTTAATGTTGGATCAGAAAACAGGAGATTCGGTTTTTATAGCTAGTTAATGGTCATTACAGGTGATTTCTGCGAGTGTTCATTGTAGGAGTTGAAGAGATTTGCAGTAAACTCTTGAAAAGAACGAATAATTTCAAGATGAGAAACTATCTTGGGGGGGATCCGTGAGGAGAGATGCATGATCTCGGGTGAGTGTTGTACATCTTTTTGGTGTTAATATTTTGATTTGTTAAATAAATGGGACAAGAAAGATTTGAATGTTCGAGTTTTTTCATCAAGGAGATGATCTAAGGGTGATGACAAGTCGCACGAAAAGTGGACAAACTTGGGCATCACGTTCGGTGGATAGATATTTCAGCTATTGTCAATGACCACGTGATGATTCACGTTTTTAGGCATTTCATTTCTTTGGCATGATATCTTGTTTCTTGGTGATGAGTAGCAGTTGGAAGGAATCAGTAAGAATTTTTGCAATAGTTACTTGGGAGTTCTGATTCCAGCTAGCCACGTGGTTCTCATCTCTTTCTAGGAACAAAAGTTAGTGGTATTTTAGTGAATTGATGGAAATTTCAACATTTCTAGAAGTCTTAAAAAATTTCTTGAAACTTCTTGCTAAAGCATGAAAGTCATTAGTTAAGGTGGGCGGTGGAATCGTGTAATCTACTCGTGGTGATGCGTTTCGAATGATCGATTCATGGTCAACTGGAATTTGTTGGAAGGATATTAGTATTGATATCATTCACTTAATAATGAATGTTATTTTCACTTGCACAGGGAATCAAGCGATGCGGTTAGGATATTACGCGTAGTTTCATCTGGACTTATATGGTCAGAGACTGGAACGCGGTGCTTTTAGGTTGGCTTAATTGAAAAAGATGCATGCACTCTTTGGCGACTTTAGTTATCGGTTCATGGGAGGATGGTCATGTAATTTAATTTATATATTCGCCGAAAAATATTTTAAAGGACGCTGAGAAGTATATGCTGGAAAAGAAATTATATCCCACACTATTTGACATTCAATTCTATTTTTTTAAAATTTTTTAAATGAATGGGTCGGGTGGTGGTACTGGATGGCAACTCGTACTGGGCCCCAGGGCTCGGAGAAAAAGGAGTACTTTGATCCCTTCATGTTTGACAAGTACGTGTTTCTGGCATTGCTGGCGCTCGTGATCGTGTTGGCGTTGGTTCCCGTGGTGATTGAGATGACGGGCGTGGTTGTTCCTTAGGGGATGACTGACGTCATTGAATCTAACCACGGTGACTTTCCGGATTGGAATGGTTATTGGATTGACAAAATTCTTTAGGGCCTTGGGGCCCTTTTTTCTCGTGAAAGGCAACTTGTAGGAGGAACGTGAGGAAGGTCATATCTTCATCCATTGCTGTTCCCCCTGCTTTTTTCTTTTAGTTCGCAACAATTAACGCGAAGCAAGTAAAAATGAGGATCGAATGGTAACGTGCTTGGAAGTGGGATGGTCGTCAGGTTGACAAGGTAAGCGTTCTTGGTACATTGGAGGACGAGCTTCTCTGGTTGTCAGATAAGGAAAAAGAAAGGAAGGAAAATGTTAGGGATTCCTTGATTACATTACATTGCAATTTATTTATTGGAGGAGGCTCTTTTTCAATGGGATGGCTACGTGATGGCTCAGAAAATCGTTCACGGCGTTTTGTTTTCCGGTGGCAGATGAAAGGATCGTGGTGCTTGAAGTTGAATGGTTGGTTTCAATTGCTGAAGATTCACTTGGCATTCATGCGGGTTCGAATCGTGTTTCAGAAGAACCTTGCATTGTTTGCGGTGGGACTTTTCTTGATGGTGTCGTTGTTGGCGGGGTCGATGGCCTTCGTGGCTGGCATGGCTCATCAGGAATTGTACTTGGGCGAGATGGAGAACGTGATCATCTTGGGGCAGCCGTCAGCAGCCACACCAGTTACCGGGCAAGTATCCATTGCATATTCGAAGATCTTGGGGGCGATGCCTGGTGTCAAGGCGGTGAGTCCCGAGGTCGTGGGGATTGGGATCATATCTTCACTGAGGACGACCATCGTGTATCGTGGGGTAACGAATGGTTTTTTTGCGATTCAACCCACTCGGTTGACATTGTTCCCCTCATTGGGAGGAGATTTGGGTCTCATCACGCCACCTGGGGATGAGAGTGGCGTGCTTGAAAGGTTAATGAACGTCACGATGAGAGATCCATCATGGGCTTTTTTGGAGGAGTTCACGAGTGGGGGGTTGCGAGGCGTTTTGGTTGGGAGGAAAGTGGTGGATAATGGGATCGTGAGGATGAATTGGGG
>JAJRXH010000559.1 GCA_024276395.1 archaeon | reverse complement strand
CAATTTTCATCAAGAAATTCTTTAACCAAGCGAATGGTAGTCTCCAGATCTTGTCTTGTTATATGGCGATGAGTGACGGCTCTGATCGAATAGGGACCAAACTGAGTAAAAAGGACTCCTTTTTTCTTCATTGCCTCAATGAATTCCCTACTTGTAATCCCACGTTTCCGGAAATCAAAAACGACAATGTTCGTATCCGGAAGAATGATGTTAATGCCATCCAAGTGGGAAAGTTCTTCTGCCAAGAATTTTGCATTGGCATGATCCTCTTTCAATCGATCAACCATGTGCTCTAGTGCCCACAATCCAGCTGCAGCTATCACCCCAGCCTGGCGCATGCCACCACCCAGCATCTTGCGAAACTTTCTTGTACGTTCAATGAATTCAGACGATCCTACAACCAAGGATCCAATGGGAGCGCTTAATCCCTTAGATAAGCAAAACATTACCGAATCAGCATTAACTGCGAGTTCAGCCACGCTAACTCCTTGGGCAACTGCGGCATTGAAAATTCGCGCACCATCCACGTGCACGTTCAACCCGAGGGACTTAGCCTCATCATAAAATGCTTTCATCTGCTGAAGAGTAATGACCCTTCCACCTGCACGATTATGGGTATTCTCCAAGCAAGCCAAGGTCGTAGCTGGACAATGGATGTCTTTCACTCTCACAGCATCCCTTAATTGCTCTGGCAAGATGTATCCATTTACTCCAGCTACTGTTCGAACTGATAAACCGCCAATGCGAGCAAAACCACCAACTTCATACCAATAAATGTGACTATCTGCTTCCAAGATGATTTCATCACCGGGAGTGGTATGGGATAGCACTGATACTAGATTTCCTTGCGTGCCACTCGTCACGAGCAAGGCTGCCTCCTTTCCAAACATTTCCGCAGCTTTTTTTTCCAATTGATTAACGACTTTATCCTCTCCGTAGACATCATCACCGAAGAGATTCTGATTAAAACTCTTCACGATCTCTTCAATCATCTCCCTCTTTGGTAACGTGATGGTATCGCTTCTCAAGTCAATAATCACTCTAACTCCTCCATTTTCATCCCGTTGGACATGACCATCTTGATCATTCGCCGTATTAAGATATTTTTATGGGCAACTGCATCGCATATTAACCAGAAGAAGGAGGTCCAAAGCATTGGAATTGGAATGGGTGTCTCACGTTCTTGACTAGTTTAATGATAATGAAACATCCGATCAGAACATTTCAGATAAGAATGACTTCGTCAAGCGAGCCCCCAAGTCACATCCAAGTTCGCTCACTGCCGTAGGAAAATCAAACCCCTTACTAATCAAGAAAGCAAGTGAACTCGCAAGGATGATGAAAAAGATTAATTTTAATGAAATACTCAATGGATCTACATGGATATGGCAGCAACCAATCCTTGAAGCAAGAATTTTTGCCTGCAAGTTCCTTGGCAAGTTCAGGCGTCAGTTCAGTAAAAGCACGTGGCAAGTGCTTGATGAAAAATGGATCGATCTCGTTGACCACTGGACATCTTCAGATCATCTATGCACCGATGTTCTTTCTCACTTTCCCCTCATAGATAAACGATTTTCATATCTCGACGATCTTCATAGATGGAGCACATCAAAAAACTGCTGGAGACGACGGATATCATTGGTCACTTTCGTTCGAATCGTGAGAACTAACCCCAAGGGAATCCTTGCTGCAGAAAAGATTCTAGTCAATCTCATTGATGATGAAGATTATTACGTGAGAAAAGCAATCGCTTGGATATTACGTGAAGCAATCAAATCAAACCCGCGACGAGTGCTTGAATTAGTAAAAATCCATAAGAACTCGCTCAAGCCATCTGAAATCAAGGAAATAATGAAACGAATCCACTTCAAATTAAAATCGTGACAATCATCAGACTTTTGACATCATGTTGGTTAAAAAGAGGAAGAAAAAGGGTGAAAAGGAAAATCCGTGTTAAATCAAATTCACGCGCTCACCAACAGTTCTGGCTCCGTTTCTTCTCCACTTTCAGTTTCAGTATCATTGGATTGTTTCTTGGACATCACATGACGGTGGATGGCTGCTACCGCTTTCTTGGCCTCGGCAATGGCAGTGATGGCTAAATAGGGACCAGTCGTGTTATCACCAGCAGCAAACACGCCCTCAATGTTAGTTTTATTAGTATCCTCATCGACTTCAAAGGTATGTTTCTTGGTCAACTTGAAACCTTCCAGCTTGAAGACCCGGAATTCTGGTTCTTGGGAGATGGCAGGGATGACCCAATCGACTTCTTCCTCGAACTCACTTCCTGGAATGGGCACGGGATAAGGACGACCACTCTTATCGTAATCAGTAAGCTCCATTCGAATCAATCGAATCTTGGAAACCTTACCTTCTTCATCTCCAATAATTTCGACTGGAGAAACAAGAAACATCATGGGAATGCCTTCAGCTTCCGCATCCTCAATTTCGGAGGGAATGGCAGGCATCTGTTCGCGAGTACGGCGGTACATGATGATGGGATTAGCTCCAAGCCGTTTTGCCACCCGTGCTGCATCAATAGCCACGTCACCACCGCCGATGACCGCGATCTTCTTCCCCTTGATGTTTGGAATCCTTCCCAGTGCGACATCCCGGAGAAATTCAATGGCGTGCGTACAGTTCTCCAAATCTTCTCCAAGAATACCCAGGTTTTTAGGCAGGTGAGCACCATGAGCCAATAAGATGGCATCAAATCCCATCTGAAAAAGATCTTCATGAGTAAAATCAACGCCATAGGCCTTTCCGAACTTGAATTTCACACCTAACTTCCGAATATCTTCAATTTCTTCGAAAAGGACGCTCTTGGGGAGACGATATTCTGGAATTCCAAGGTAGAGCATACCACCAGGTGCTGGAGCTTTTTCAAACACGGTCACTTCATGCCCCAGCTTGGCCAATTGATAAGCGGCTGTCAATCCAGCTGGTCCTGCACCAATAATGGCAATCTTTCTTCCCGTGGAAGGCAATTTCTCGTACCAAGAAGCAGGCTTACCAAAATTATCGGAAAGGAAACGGATGATTGCCTCAATCTGAATGGGGTCCCCTCTTTTTCCAGCAATACACTGTTGTTGACACAATGCTGGACAAATACGATGAAGAGACCGAGGAAATGCAAAGAAGCTGTGCACGATTTCACTAGCTTGTTCATAATTCCCTTCTCGAACTGCCTTCAGCATTGCTGGAATGTTACAATTGATGGGACAACCTTCAATGCATTTAGCACGGCCACATTGCAAGCATCTTTCACTTTCTTCAATTACTTCATGAATGGTTTGATATCCAAGAACCACTTCTTTAAAGTTATCTAATCGTTCCTGAACTGGAAGAACATGAATGGGAATGGCTTCCCTTTTTCTACTTTTTCGATTTCTTCGTCTTTCTTCACTCATTTTCACACGCCCCAGGTACGTTTCCATGTAGTATTTTCGTAACTTACCTTAAATGCAACATCATTCGTCTCACTTTTGAAAAACAATTAGCGACGTAATTGATGTAAACTTCCGTAATGACTGGTTAAGAATGCATCAGTTCCGAAATGAAAGCTGATGAAAGTCAAAAATATTCATTTAAGTCCGAATGTTTCCTCTATTTTTAGTCCAAGAAAAAATATTTAAGTAATTCGTGGAAGAATTATCTGGACAAATGAGGCCAGTCATCACTCCTTCTCCCATCCGACAAACCTTAAACAAGATGCTATTCAGCATCAAGCGACGGATGAAGGTTAAAAAATATAAAATAACTTGGCTAGGATTGATATCTTCTGGAAAGACGTCCCTCATCGAGAGAATTACTAGAAATCGGTTTAACGATCGCAAATTTCACACGATGGGACTTCACGTGGAGGAACTAAAAACCAAGACACACCATCTCTCGATGTGGGAGATTGGTGGTGCGGAATCTTTCATCAGAACCTTATGGAAAGTTTATTCCAAAAACTCCGATGGTATTGTCTTTGTCATCGATTCTACATCCTAAAGTCTCTTTTCCATCGTGAAAGAAATGATTGTCGAGCACGTGCTGCAACAATCTCACTTGAAAGACGTTCCTCTATTATTACTAGCAAACAAGCAAGATCATCATCGAGCACTAAGTCCCCGGGAGATCTTCGAAGCAATGGAATTGCCAGAAATAATCGATGATCGCGCATGGGGATTCTTTGGAACGAGTGCTGTTAGTGGCTTGAACGTTAGCAAGGCAATAAATTGGTTGATATCCGTGATCATGATCAGATCGACGCATTTTTCCTTGACGCGCGCAAATGCAACATCCCTCAACAAGAAAGCTTTTTACCAGTTCATTTCTAGATTCTCTCTTGAAAGAAACACCACATCTTGCCTGAAATCTTCTCAAGACACCACAGTAGCTCTGACATCACACGAAAAGCTAGAGGATATCTTTCTTGAATGCTTCGTGAAACCCCAAATAACCATCCAATTAATGAAATTATTACAAAAAGAAATTGAAGAAAGAGTTCGACAAGAAATCCAAGAGAAACTGGGTCTAACAAGCCCAAACCTGACAACACTGGTACCAATCAGGAATCTAAACCCGACTTGGCAATTTATTGACCGGTCAAACAAAAATATGCCCCAACCAAATCCTGTCGAAAAAACTTTGAAAGTATTAAAACAATTAGGAGAAGACTGGAATGTAAGGGAGAGCATTCTAGCAGCAATGTTCAGTGAGCACAAAAAAACAGAAATGACGAGAGTCATTTTCATGCATCTCCAACCCTTATTAGCATTTCATGCTTCTCTCTTCCAAGCTGCTGTCACCAATGCCGTTCGAGAACACGAGTTCGTACTGAAATATCAACTCGTTCCATTAAGCATCAAGCAACATTTTCAGCATCGTCAATCCATCCAAGAACTAATCTGGAAACAATGGAGAATGCTCATCGAAACAATGAAACAACAAGTCATCACGCGATACAACAAGCACGTGCTAGAAACATTGATTGAACTAAATCTTCCGCCTGATTGGTTGATGCTAAAAGATCACGTGAACACGCACTGGCTCGTCTACAAGAAGATTGGACAGGTTCCAGGTCCTCCATTCTACCTCAAAATCTTGTTTGAAGACGATGATGACCCAAGAGTGCAAGTAATTCTTTCTTGTCCGGAATGTCAAAACCCACTTCCTACGGGTTTCATCCCTTGCATCGTGTTGCCAGACAAGAGAGAGATCACGCTTCTTGATGATCACGAAACCCTCTCGCAAAAATACCTTCTTGCCTTTGGAAAGATAATGGTATTGATTCTTTATGCCAATGCCCTATTAGAAAAAAAGAAAACAAAACCCACTCGAAAGTTAAAGTCCACTGGTCAGCATGACATCAAAGCAGATGCGGAGGGCAATCATCACCTATCATTCATTGATCAGAACATTCGCTCACAATTCTTTGAGAAATTCGGCATGATATGTTCCCATTACGAATGGTATTAAGCAAGAATGGAAAATCTCCACGAATGAAGCAACCATCCCCTCTCGGAAACTTGAGGAAACACGGTTCATCTCTTCTTAAAAGGAAAATGAAATATGAGTCGGGTTTGAGTTTCATCGGGATGCGGTAAGGTGATTTCAACTTTTCCTCCCATTTCCCGGATAAGAAACTGAGATAACCTTAGGCCTAAAAATTTCATTTGAGTGATATCCAATACTGGGTATTCCAGGGATAAAAATTTTTGAACTTGATCTACATTTATCTTGGAATGCTGCACGGTCATGATGACCTTCAGAAATGAAGAATCATGGCCATCTCCCTTGAAAACGAATTCTACCTTATCTGGAACATTAGGTCTGAAATCCTCAAACCAATCAAAAATAATTGAAAATATAAACATGCGAACAAGAATCGTTATTTCTTGACGTTTTAATTCTTCTTCAACAGTCATCTCAAAGTATTCTGAAATCTTTACGTTGAACAAGCTAAAATCATCCCTAATTTTCGAAGACAATTCATCAACGGTAGTAAGAGTGGCTCCATAATTGAATTCATCAATTATTGCCCGAGAACTAGGATAATACCGAATGATTGAGGTAAGCACTTCCAGAGTTTTTAGCGTGTTTTCAATGATTTCCAAGTTCTCATTGGGAACTAACGAACGAACGGAATCTACATGAATGAAATCCTTCCAAAAAAATAATCTTTGCAAGATGTTTGCTTGCTTGTGGCCAAAAAATGAATAAAACATCCGATTTTGGAAATAAAGAAATACGTCGTCCATCACTGGATTT
>JAJRXH010000558.1 GCA_024276395.1 archaeon | reverse complement strand
CAGTCCTCAAGAATCTGCCAGCTGGCTCAAAGAAAAGGGTCAACAAGTTCTAGCTGCAGCCGATACCGCAGGACTGGTCGGGTCAGCCATCTATCTTCCCTCATCACCAGAACGAAAACAAGCCATTGACGACCTTAACTCATTTCTCCAAGCTTCCCTAGACCGAAACATCATTTTCGCACTAAGTAAGTCGGAATTCTTAAATAATGGGTCCATTCAAGAAACGGAGTTCCTCTTTGGGAGTTCCATCACGTTTACCCAAAGTCAACAATCCACCGTGGTCATCGCCAACTATTTTCTTTCTGGTTATGCAAACTCAACTACCATTGTAATGCGACCCATAATTGTTAATCTATATCTAATGCAAGCATTCGAATGAAAATTCTAATGAAAAACTTGCTGGGAATGCATGTTTCTTTTCCCATTAAAACATTTCAACTCACAGATGTGGGTGTTGTCATTTTGATAAGGAAGAAAACATTTCGCTGGATCAAAAACACTAAGGGACAAATGTTCATAATGGCAGTCATCTTGATGGCCGTTGGAACAGTATCCATCATGAATAGCGTGATTGAAATAAAAAATAACTTGAATTCACCAAGTTATAATGCTCTTGGAGATGTGAGGGCAAACATCCTATCCGAAATCCAAAACGGGATGGAGCTGATTCTTGCGCAATTCACCACTAATTCATCATATACTGAAGCAGACGCTTTTACCGATTTACTCTCTTTACTGACAAATATGGAACAATATGCACTTCAAAAAGGATTTAGCTTATCTTTAGAAGTAGAGAAGGTAACATTCGTCATTGAAATGAGTGGAAAATCAGAAATCACGATTCCAGATAACACCACAAACGCCAATCAAGATCATTATAGCGTAATTACTTTCCAGATAAAAATTAGTAGTGCTGGAACCGCACGAGAAGGATTCTTCTATGAAGAAACAATCGCTTACTACTACTCAGCAAATCTCACGATTGTTCCGACAAATAACACCTTACACCTCTTCCAGCAAAGGTGGCATCCTTCTTTCAACAATGACTCCAAAATTACTCATTTCTCTCTCCCTGTCACGAACGCTCTCATCACCTTCTCAAATGCAAGCATCAATTCTATTAGCGCAACGGAAATCTTGCCTGCTGGCACCTATACTTTTCCAAGTAACGTGAACCTCCCTAATGGAAATATAGTAGTGACACTCCCAAATGGAATTCGAATCATCACGTAACAACAATCAATCACACGTTTATTTTCTCCTTCCAAAAGAGCATTTCTTTTTTCTCATAAGATTTTACCAATTTCCTCAATTAACTGCAATTATATATCCTACCTTTAATACATTCTTATTTGAGGGGAAGATATGAGACAAAAAATAAAAACATCGATGAATAGCATTGACATCCACGTGACGATCGAAGAGTTACAATCACTCGTAGGATATTGGTTAGACAATATTTACGTTACTAGGAACATTTATCTCTTTAAATTTCAAGGAAAAGGAAAATTAAGACGGCCATTACTCCTCATTGAACCCGGAAAAAGAATTCATCTCACAGAATTACAGCGAGAAATCCCCAGCCCGGGGCCCAAAACTCTTCAACTTCGGAGATTAATAAAAGGAGCACGCTTGACTCGCATTCAACAACAAGATATGGACCGCCTTGTATTACTCGATTTTAGCCTCCCATCAAAAGAAAAACCTTACCAATTTATCATTGAATTATTCGGAAAAAAGGCAAATCTTATCGTCGTGGATACCAACAACAATAATCGAATCATATTTGCTAATTGGTATCGAAAAATGCGTGACCGTGACGTGTTACCCGGAAAGCCTTTCATCCTTCCCCCTTCACGAGGAAAATTTCTTCTCGATATCACTGAAGAAGAGCTCGCTAACTCATTGATAAGTGTTAAAAATGCAAAAATATCTGTATCTAATCCAAAAACGCGCAAGAACAAGAGAAAAAAAACGACTATTGTCAGTTTTCTCGCAACCACCTTCGGTGGAGGAGGAGAATTAGCTGAAGAAATACTCGCACGTGCAAGCATCCCAAAAGATATACCGCTTGAATCTTTTCCCATCGAACAATGCCAACAGTTAATGGCAGCCATCAATGAAATAAAAACTTTGATCACGGAGAAAGAATGGAAGCCGTGCATCACTCACGAAGATCACGTTCCAATCTCTGTAGATCCATTTCTCCATATCTCAATTAAAGGAGAAAGAAAGTACTTTTCAACATTTCAAGAGGCTCTCGACAAATATTTTTCAGAATTAGAACAACCTCATGCAGAAGAGATACGAAAGAAAGAACAAGAAATCCTAAAGTGGAAAACTATCCTTCAACAACAAGAAGTCCATTTAGAAACGCTCAAGGAAGAACAAAAACGCTTTCAAAGGATGGGTGACCTTCTTTATGAACATTTTCAAGAAGTCTCAGAGATAATCAAAACCATCCAAGAAGCAAGAAAGAAGAACATTGATTGGGATACCATTTTAGAAAAAATAGAAATGGGAAGGAAAAAAGGAATCAAAAGTGCACGATTAATTCATCAAATCAACCCTAACACGGCAGAAATTACCTTGAAACTAGACAATAAAATGATCACGATCGACTTTCGAAAATCGGTATCAGAGAATGCTGATGAATTTTATGCAAGAGCAAAGAAGGCAAACAGAAAGATAGAACCAGCAATGAAGAAAGTGGAAGAAACCCGAGCTAGGATTGAAACACTCAAAAATCTTCAGCAAGAAATCATTGAAAGTACTAAAATCATTCTAAAAAGACGTCCTAGGGAATGGTACGAGAAATTCCACTGGCTTTTTACTAGCGCACATAACCTCCTTGTCATCGCTGGAAAGGATGTTAAGACCAATGAAATTCTTGCAAAACGGTACTTGGAACCAAATGACTTGTTTTTCCACGCCGAAATAACAGGTGCTCCTTATACCATCCTCAAAATACCTCCTAAAGTTACTAACATATCTGAAATAGAAAGCGACATCCAAGAAGCAGCCATCCTTGCAGGAGTCTTCAGCAAAGCCTGGAAAGCTGGATATGGCTCTGTTGATGTTTACTATGTCCAATCAAATCAAGTATCGTTCAGCGCACCTTCTGGTGAATACCTTCCCCGCGGCGGCATTATGATTAGAGGAAAAAGAACGTACATCAAGAACATTCCAATGGAATGGGCAATCGGGTTACTCATTCACTCACACCATGCGCGAGTCATCTCAGGTCCGCCAGATACCATTGACAAGAAAACTGGAATTTATGTCATCATCAAGCCTGGAGAACTAAAGAAAGGACAATGCGCCAAAAAAATCAAATCCTTCTTTGAGAATCAGGCCGAGGAAGACGATAAACCGAAAATCCGTGCATTAGATCTTAATGAGATCGTAGAGCACATTCCGGGCAATAGCAAAATAGTAAAGACCGTATCAAATCCTGACTTTTATCCCTTATTGGCAGACGAAGTAGTGGAAGAAGATATTGCACTGGAGGAAGAATGAACGATGGGCTTTCAAGCATACGAGATATATAAGGAACTGAGCCAGACAAGACCACACCTAGTAAGAATTCTCATCGAAATTGCCAAGTTACACCGTAAATTTGCACATGTTCCCATCGACGAGCTAAGCAAGAAAATCAAAAATGTTAATCTAGATTCAGCGCTACATTTTCTCGTTAAGAAGAAACTAATCAAGAGGATTAGTCAGCCTTATGTAGGGGTTTATCTAACACCTCATGGCAATGATTTTTTAGCTCTTCACTGGTTTGTTAGAAAAAATTACATCATTGCTATAGGAGATCCCATTGGAATCGGAAAAGAATCAGAGGTCTATTGGTGTCTCACGCCAAACCAAGAGGAAGTCGCCCTAAAAATACATAAAGCTGGAATTTTACCCTTCAAATCCGGAAAAAGATATCGCATTTACTTGAATACGAAGGATAAAATACCAGATTTAGCAGAAAGCAAGCTAGCTGCTAGAAGGGAAGCTGAGGCGCTAAAAAAAATTAAAGGGATTGTTAATGCACCAAAACCCATCGCACAGTATCGACACTTTCTCCTAATGGAAGGAATTGCTGGAGTTGATCTTGTCAAGGTCAAGGGGCTGAACCACGACGATGCTCGGTATCTTTATGAAATAATAATTGAAAACGTCGAAAAATCCGTAAAACAGTGCCACGTCATCCATGGAGATCTCTCAGAATTTAACATCATTCTAAATGAGGAAGATGGAAATCCAATCATCATTGACTGGCCCCAATGGGTAAGCAACGAACATCCGAGCGCCTGGTTTCTGTTAGAAAGAGACTTATTCAACATTTGTGCTTATTTTGCACAAAAACACGATGTGAATACTCTGAGCAGTAAAGAAATCAGAGAATGGATAGAATCTGATTTACTTAAAAAACCAAGACCATCTGAACAAGCACGAGATGAGTTTGTTTTCGAGAAAATGTTAGAAGAAATGGAAGACACCGATTTAGATAGGCCCTTCATTGTCGAGAAATTTGATGAAAAGAGCAATATAGATGATGAAATGTTCTAAAAAGACAAATATTTTTAATCATGAACGCCATAAAACAAATATGAAAACAAAAAAGGGCTGAGACCGTGAGTATCATAGAAGAAACAGAAGAATCCCGCCATTCTAAAGGAAATGAGTCGAAAAAGACCAATCCTGTCATCTTTGGTATAGACACCCTTCCAATGTCCTCTCCAGAAAAAAGAAAAAGGATATTTTATGCTTTGATTGTCCTTGACACTAGTTCTGGAAAAATCATTGCTAAACACGAACGCGTCTCCATGAATCAAATCATTCGATTGGCTTGGAAGTATCGTCCAAGATTCATTGCCTTGGACAGTCTTCAAGAAATTGCCAGTAATCACCAACTGCTCCAAGGAATTGCCCTTAGACTTCCAGATCAAACTAGCTTTGTTCTTGTCACAGGCAACCCACAAGAAGGATTTACCAAGCTCAAGACGCTCATTAATCGCCATGGAATCATTCCCCTATCAGGTAATGCCAGATCTTTTGTAGGGAAACTCTCTCCCATCAACACGGCAGAAGCTTGTGCACTACTTTGTTGGAACGGCATCGGATATGTTGTTGATCTGTTCACTGAAGAAATAAGAGTGAT
>JAJRXH010000557.1 GCA_024276395.1 archaeon | reverse complement strand
CTTTTGATAAAACATGAGCCCCAGATTATTATCTTTCCACTTTTTTGATTCAACATGGGTAGTGATGGTTGATGATAAGGAAACTCTGAAAAAATCTTGAAATTCCTTTCCAGCATCGACTTCGTGGTCTATCCAATCTAAAATGAGTGATAAGTCGTGAAGAATGTCTGATGTAAAACGTTCTGATAATTTCCGACGTGGTAACTTGAAGGTTCGAAGATCGTTCTGCATTCGTAGGAGTTTAGTTTTCAAGCTTGTCGAGTTACCGATGCCGTCATCTCGTTCCTGAGTACCTTTCTCTTCATCTTGCTCATTCAGAAATGAAATTAACGTCTTCTGAGTTAAGTTAGTTGCCATTGAATTCGTTTTCATTAGAGGTAGCATTCTTTTAAGGGAATCAAGATATTTTCTGAGCTTGCTCGGTGGTAAAGGTGTTGATTTCACTCTCGTCAACAGGACGGCCAACGGATTCAAGTCCACGCCACCACAATGATGTCGTGAGAGAATTGCCTCGACAACCGTGGTTCCACATCCAAGAAAAGGGTCGAATACTGTTGATTTTTTCTTTCCTTTTAGAAAAATGTCAAAAGTTTTACGAGGTATTTGTGGAATGAATCTTGCTGGATAAGAGTGATACTTGTGGGTAAGATATTGTGTTTTTGCATCCTTAAAATCCCAATCCACTTGAATTATCTTTTTTGATGGAAATTTCATTAGTCCTACCTTTCTTCTTTATTTTGCTCATGCTGCGTAAACATCAAGGACCTTTCTGAGCTTATACTTCTTCATTAGACGTGATCAGATGTGACACGTGAATCTCGTTATGGAGTCAACGGATAAAGATGGCGTGATATCATTTCAAGAGGAAGTACACGGAGTTTATCTACACGAACATCATTTCTTCACGCTATACGGCAAACTGGCAGTTTTTTAAATGTCGTGCTCCTCAGTAGAATCACGTGACATGAGAAATCATTACCAACCGTGTTCATCGAAAACACTTTCAGACACCCCTATTTGTTCATCATCCATGTCAGAATTGAAGATCCTTGTAATGCGCCAAGACTCGGAGAGATTTGTCTGAATATTTTACCAATACGGTTTTGTTCTGACTCAATTACTCGTGTTGAGTTGTCATTACTTGAGGATCGGTAAGTGCTGATCATCGGAAAAATTTATCAATGTCAATGATTGTGATTCATCAACAAGAAATCAATCGATGAAAGGAGCATTTCTTGTATTCGTCTAAAGAGGTTACAAGTTATGAAGGACGTTATCATTCATGCAGATGTAGTGATGGGGTTAGAAGTTCTTGAAAATGACTCGATTACAGTGGCCATTACTTCACCACCTTACTGGAGGCAAAGAGATTATGGTTTTGAAGGCCAAATTGGCCGAGAAAAGAATCCAAATGAATACATCGGAAGATTGGTCCACATTTTTCACGTTCTTCGAAAGAAACTTCAGAAAAACGGAATATTTTTCTTAAATGTTGGTGATAAGTATCTTAGTCGTTATGGGAAGTCCCAACTCTTGCAAATTCCTTACCGCCTTGCTCGTAAGATGATTGATGATGGTTGGCACTTAAAGGATATCATCATGTGGCACAAGACCAATCACGTGCCGTCATCGGCAAGAGATCGGTTTACCATCACGTATGAACCAGTCTTGGTATTCAGTAAAAATGCGCACGCTGATCTGTATAAAGAACATCTAGGAAATGTTCTCAAGTTACCACTACAGCAAACTCCTTGGAAACATACTGCAGTCTTTCCCGAAAGTTTGGTGGAACATCTCCTGAAAAGAGTTAATTTAATGGACGATGCAATTGTGCTTGATCCGTTTGCTGGGACCGGAACTGTGGCTACCGTGGTGAGGAAACTAAGAACGAGCTTGTTCCCCAAGCGCTGGTATGCGATTATGATAGAAAAAGGAGATCATTTCGTGGAAATAATGAAGAAACGGACCAAAATTAAAAACATCAAGAAGGTGATTGGAGACGTTCATGTCCCTCAAGAATGGAAGGGCACGAGCGAAGAGAAGTTACCAGATGACGTGAAACCCAAGGAAATTACAAGTGATAGGCATGGTGAGGTCTACATTGCTGATGTCAGTGAAGAATTCTTGTCAATATTAAAAGGAATGACTACAGATGCGTTCAAGACTTTCCATCGAGAAGATGCTCTTTATTTTTTTGGTGTTAAAAACTGGACCATTGACTGCTTGGTACATGCTCATTCGCTGTTTCAAGAAGGTTACGTGCTTCGTAACATGTTGATCATTTCCAACATCAAGAGTTGGTATCCAGTTTTCATGTTCGTGAAGCATAGCACCCGGGTTGCCTATAAATTTTATCTTGATCGGGTGAGAACGAGACCAAAGACGGTAGAGAATAGGGATTGGTGGAAAGAAAACTTTATGGGAGTGAAAGTGAGAGATATCTCCAGAAAAAAGTCAATTGAAGGAAGCATCATCAAGATCGTCAAGCGATATGAAGATGGCTTCCCCAAAATCGTTGTCGTGTCATGGAAAGACTTCAATGAGAGTTCAGTGGAGATGGTTCTTCATCCAAGAAATGATGAACTTATTATGGAGGGGATCTTTTTTCGATGTCCCGCGTGTAAAAGTGTATTAAAGGAACCTTATGATCCAGTTGGTGAAAATCGTTGTCTGTCGTGTCGTACAGCTTTATGGACTTGCATTGAAACAATTCCTTTTATTGAAGAGCCAAGTGAGATCAATGAAATGATTAAGTTACTAGAAAATGTCGACTCTTTAGAGCAGCAATTCGACCATGTTAATGAATCTGGAAAAAAAAGCAAGAACACGAAAAGCAAGTTTGCTGCCATGGATAGACTAAACTGGGGAGCATCGCCCGGTGCACGAAAGGTAATGCTAGGTGAATACTTCACGAAAATGAGGCTTTATAGAATTGATCAACCTACCATTGCTCAATATCTTACTCTTCTGAGAAAACACGCCAATCTAAGCATCCAAAACATCATTGATCAGTTGCCGGATTCTTACAAGCATACCGTTGGTCATTGGTTTCGAAAAGATTTTGGAGGTTCCATCCCCATCCCAGAGGATGTCTTGCTTCTCAAGAACATCTTGAAAATGCAAGATGGGTTTTTCTCTTTGTTAGAAAGAACTGCATTGAAATTTCAAACCGTAAAAGCCTCCATAAAGGGTAAGAATCCAGGAGACTTCATTGAGGGAATGACTGATGAAGAACTCGTTCAATATCTCAAGAAATTGTACCTGCCACCACGAGAGTATCTTGAACTGATTAGGGAGAATTGACATCGGAGGCATTCTCCTAAAAATTGTTGTTACTAAATGGTGCTACATGTAATGGAAACAACATCGATTAAAGTTAGAATTGCTAAAGATTTGAGTTAAGTAGATAAAGTTTTTGGGTCATGGAAGCGGACGAACTTTATGAATGGAGTGAATGACAGGTTGAGCGGGCATTCACGATGTGAAAAGAAACGTGAATGAGATTCAGAGTTTTGAAAATAACGAGCATCAATTTGGTTCAAGTTGTAGGATGGTGGTTGTTGGTGCGCGTCTTTTCATCCAAAATCTTCAAGTTTTTCGTATTTCGGAAACATCGACTTTTTTTCTTCTCTGTCTTCTTGATTATGGGCTTTTTTCTCTTCCCTTTATCGAAAATCATCTCGTGGGTCTTACCATCACCTCTCTCTGGATCAATCGTGGTAATCAAGACTGGAACTGAGAGGATGATGTTTTCTTTCAATGTTAAGAATGAGATGGAGGAGATCTTTAGATACCATCCAGTTAACTCTGCTGGTTGGCATAAACATTTCATTAGCACGGAAAAATGGGATTCTTTCGGGTTCAGTGGAAAATCAGTCATGATGATGTCGTGGCATGAGAATGATGAACAATCTCCTTCGCTGGCATTAGGCGTATCTCTTCCAGTGTTTCTTGAAGAACTTCAGAAATCTAGTTCAGGACCAATCATGATTAGTGGAAATGAGGATTTTGTTAATAAGGCTCGCATGAATGGTTGGCCCGGAAATGGCACCTCAGATAATCCGTACATCATCGAGAACTTGGTGATTGTTACCAATCAGTGGGCGACAAATGGCATCCACATTGAAAATACGGATGTCTATTTTATCATTCGTAATTGTACCATTACTACATCTGGTGATGGCTGGCCACCTACTTATCCTTCTGGTATTTATCTCTCTAATGTTTATAATGCAGTCTTGATGAATAATACCGCATTAGGATGCAAGGGTTTTGGTTATTATCTATCAGGTGTACATGATACCATGCTAATTAACAACACGGCCCTTCAAAACAACCAAGGCGGATATTTTCTTAGCTGGTCGAGTAATGCCACGTTAATCAATAATACTGCCCACGGGAATGTTCATCACGGGTTCTTCTTGGACTCTAGCATTAACCTCACGCTAATCACCAACAGGGCCATCAACAATTCTGATACGGGATACTACTTAAAATCTTCAAGTAACAACACGTTAATGGAGAACATCGCTGTCTTCAATGCACTAGGATTTGAATTGGAAGACTCCAGTAATCATGACGTTCTTCTTGGTAACATCGTACATGATAATCTGGGTAGTTTTTTCTTACTTTATTCGCAATATAATCGACTAGAAAGTAACAAAATTTATCAGAATGAATACGATGCGATTCTTTTGTCCTATTCTGGTCATAATGATCTGATTAACAACACGTTACAATCTGGAGGAATTAGCATTTGGACAACCTCTGTTGAATCTGCTGTTCAAGGACAAGTAATTGGTAACACGGTGGCTGGAAATCCCATCAAGTTCTTCCAACACTCAAGAGGAATCGTCATTGGGGGAACCAAGGATGTAGGACAAATTATTGTGGTTAATGCATCTTCAATCATCCTCCAGCAATGCCACATAACGGGATCAATTAATGGCATCCAGTTATGGTTTACTAATGATAGCGTGATTTGCGAGAACATCGTGTCGGACGTCATTGGGCAGGGAATTCTGTTGTCTCGTTGCCGGAACGTGACGGTCTCAGATAACATCGTGGTAGGAAGTGGCGGAGCTGGTATTTATCTTGAGAGTTCTGAACAGGTGCTGTTAACGAGAAACACGGTTAAATATGGCGTGATTGGATTTGCGTTCTATCGTAGTAATCATTCCCTCTTGGAGCAGAATATCGCCCTCAATAATACGAACGTTGGATTTGAGGTGATTGGTGTTGTTAACGTGTCGTTGATCAGTAATGTTGCCTTTAATGGGACTTATGGGTGGGGCTTCGCTTTATCACGTTCAACGAAGGTTATGATGTACAATAATACAGCTTGGAACAATGCAAACGCAGGATTTTTGCTTTCTTACACGAATCAATCAATTTTAAAGAGAAACGTGGTGAAATATAACTATGAAGGATTTTCCTTCTGGGATGTGACTCAACTCCAATTGATAGAAAACTGGGCAGTGTGGAATCACCATTCTGGATTTATATTTGCTGGAGGAATGAATGACAACAACACTCTTCTTGACAACATTGCTTTTAACAACGGAGGTACTGGTTTCGATTTGGGGACATTCTCTAACGGCATTTTAATTAATAACAATGCCACTCGAAATGTGGGCGTGGGATTCTTTCTGGGAACTGGTCAGAACAACTTCATTGCAAATAATACGATAGTTCTTAATTTTTCTGGAATGGTTCTTGGAGACGATTCTCGTCGAAATAACATTACCAACAATGACATTTTATTTAGCACCAGCTTTGGCATTCACGTGCTTGACGGACGTGAAAATCAAATCATTCATAACAATTTCATTTACAATAATAACGGCTCTGTACAGGGATTTTGTGAATTACCGTCAAATATTTTTGATCACAATTTTTGGTCGGACCATACAATTCCAGATGAGGATGGCGATGGAATTGTTGACGAGCCTTATCCATTGGAAGGCTCAGCGTTATCACGCGATCTTCATCCTTTGGCGCGTCCCTTGCCTAGTCCCCTCATTAACTTGCCTTCAAAACTCTCAGTCTCATCACCGTCGGACATCATTCTTGCAGAAGGGAAAGAAGGAACCATTAACTGGGATGTTCAAGCAAATAATCCCCTTCGATACCTTGTCATCCGAGACACTGCTGTTATCATTGCTTCTGGTTTTTCATTGGGCTCTACTCTTGTTACCATTACCATAGGCGACTTATTACCTGGAACTTATCTTTATCAGATTGAGATTTTTGATGTGATGGGAAATTCAGTGATTGATGAGGTTTTTGTCACGATAACAAGACCAAAAGAAGGCTCCTTTCTTGGTATCATTTCCGGATTTACCACTCCAATATTGTTATTAATCATTGGGACATTGAGCATCTATCATGCCAGAAATTTGAACAAAAAGAGGTAAAAAAATGAGTTTTCGTGTTGATTTTCATCATTTACTTGTTCTCCCTTTTTTCTCCAAATGACAGAAATGTTTTTATCAATTTTACGTGGTAGTAAAACCTCATTAATTTTCTAGTATTTCAGGGGCGTGTTCAATGTATTCAAAAGATTGATGTCGGAAGTAAGTCTCATACAAGTTGGCATACAATCCACCTTTTACCATTAATTCGTCATGAGAGCCTTCTTCAATGATTTTTCCGTGATCAAGCACGATGATTCGGTCTACTTTTCTCACGGTGCTCAACCGATGGGCAATGATGATGGTGGTTCTTCCTTTCATCAATTTTTGCAAGTTTTCTTGAATTTGAGCATCCGTGAGTGGATCGATGGATGCCGTGGCCTCGTCGAGAATTAGGATTTTGGGGTCTTTCAACATGACCCGGGCAAACTCGACGAGTTGTCGTTGACCCATTGATAAGCCCTTGCCTCCTTCCTTTACCAGCGTGTGAATTCCTTTTGGAAGAGCTTCAATCCAATCTTTTCCACCCCCAACTTCTTCTACGATGTTCCAGACTTCTTCTTCCGACGCATTTGGCTTCCCTAGGCGAATGTTTTCCAAGATTGTCGTGTTAAACAAGAATGGTTCTTGAAAGATGATTCCTAATTGCCGTCGATAATATTCTAAATCGAGCGTTCGGATGTCATGATCATCGATGAGAATTTGTCCGTCTTGAAATTCGAAAAATCTAGCTAGTAACTTGACGATGCTCGACTTGCCAGCTCCAGTATGTCCCACGAAAGCCACTGATTCTCCAGCATTGATGTGAAGGTTGAAGTTCTCGAAGACTGGTTCTCCCTCCTTGTACCAGAAGTACAAGTTCTTGAACTTGATATCACCATTAATTTCGATTTTCTTGCTGTCAACTTGCTTCACGCGGGGTTCTGAATCAATCAATGAAAAGATTCGTTCACTAGCACTTAATCCATCTTGAAATTGACTCCAGAAAGAAGCTATGGACACGAGAGGAAAGAAGAAGAACTCTAGGACTTGGATGAACAAGTACAACTCCCCTGGTGAAATCGAACCGTTTGCTACTTCAAAAGAACCAGCAAATGCGAGCACGGCAAGGGCAATTCCCTGGATGAGTCCTAATATCGGGAAAATCAAGTTAAAAATCCAGCCACGAAGGAGACTCAAGCGGTAGTACTGTTGGTTCACGTGTTGAAATTCCTCATAAATCTTATGTTCCCTTCGAAAAGCCTTGGCAATGGAAATTCCAGAAATGGATTCATTAATTTGAGCATTGACTGTAGCCAAGGCACGTTTTGATTTCAAGGCTACCCTTCGTGCGATTTTTCTGAAAGAAATTGCCACACCAATGACGATGGGGGCAAATATCAGTACGTATAGAGTGAGGGAGGGTGAAATGATGATTAGTGCTACCATTGAAAAGATTACGAGGAGGATAGAAGAAGCGAGGTTGATGGCAAGAGTGACGACCGAGGCAAAGTCTTGCGTATCGCTTGTGACACGTGCGACTATCTTGCCAGCCGGTAATTCGTTAAACCATGACATGTCTTGTTGCGTGACGGAATTCATTGCATCTTCTCTAATTTTGAGCACGACGTCACCAATGATACGAGCTGAGATGTACTGACGGACGAAATTGAATGCCCATGCTGATGAATAGAGCATGAACATTCCAATAATGAGGGAAAGGAAGTAGATTTCGTTTTGTTTAGTAAGTAATTCATCAATTCCAAAGGAGATGAGAACGGGTGCCAGCGCATTGAACAGTGAATTCAGGGAAACTAACGTGGCAACGACAAGTAACCATTTCCAATGAGGTAGAAAATAATTGAATACCCGCTTCATGAGGTAAGTATCTTCGTACTGTCGGTCATAAGATTCACTTTCTAACCCTTGTAAGACAAAACCCATGATTAATCACTCTTCCCGAAAATGAGTCGTGGAAGTATCATCTACAGCGATTTTTTCGAAAATTTCACTACTATCATCTTGATTGGATTCTAATGGTGGTAGTTCGACATCAAATTGGTTGTAAATCTTGCGATAATGTGGTGATGTTCTCAAAAGTTCTTCGTGGGTTCCACGTGCAACGATTCTACCCTTGACTAGCACCAGAATCTGATCTGCCCATCTGATTTGCGAGAGTCGGTGCGTGATTAAGAAAGTTGTCCGTCCTTTCAAGATTCTTCGCATTGCTTTTTGAATTTCGTCTTCTGTTCTAGAATCAATGGCAGACGTGCTGTCGTCCAAGATTAAAATCTTGGGATTGGAAAGAAATGCTCGGGCAATGGCAATTCTCTGTCGTTGTCCTCCCGAGAGCATCACGCCACTTTCTCCCACGGTCGTGTCATATCCATCCTTGAAGTCCATGATGAACTCGTGTGCTTGTGCCTGTTTAGCAGCTTCAATGATTTCTTCCATCGTGGCATCCTTGCCAAAAGCAATATTTTCACGGATGCTGCGGTTGAACAAGAAGATTCCTTGTTCGATGACTCCCATTTGCGAACGTAATGATTTAAGATTCCAGTCCCGCACGTCAACTCCATCGATGAGAATCTGTCCCTCATCAACATCATATAATCGGTAAATGAGCTTGACCAGGGTGGATTTTCCAGAACCGGTTTGGCCGACAATGGCTATCGCCTGGCCAGGTTCTGCCTTGAAGGAGATGTTTCTAAGTACGAGTCTTTCAGAATTATAACTAAAACTCACATTCTTGAATTCTACCTCGCCTTTTATCCGCGCTTGATATCCATTCAGATTTTCATCTATTTCTGTTTCTGCTTGAATGAGTTGGAGAACGCGTGAGGCGCTGGCAAGACCCAATTGGACTAGGGAAAAGGTGAAGATGCTGAGGAACGTGGGAACTCGTAGCAAGGTCATTAACCCGAGAAACTGGATGATTTGAGACACGGAAAGTTTTTCTCGTGTGAACAAGAGATATGAATGCAAGAATCCTGCAGTGATGGCTAAACTGATGAGTAACAAGGGGATGTAACGCCCTTGAATTTTTCCTTGTTCAACAAAGTAATCACGGTATTTCTTGGCTTGATCCAGGAATTTGAATTTTTCTTCAGCTTCTTTTACGTAGGCCTTGACAGTTGCCATCCCCTTGATAGTTTCGGTCAGGGAGGTGTTCATTCGACTGAATTGCATCCGC
The DNA here is from genome assembly GCA_024276395.1 of archaeon. Lineage (GTDB taxonomy): Archaea > Asgardarchaeota > Heimdallarchaeia > Hodarchaeales > S146-22 > JAJRXH01. Next base: position 3,931 of record JAJRXH010000557.1, on the reverse strand, counting down.
ATCTTCATCACGACTGGAGATAATTGTTGATTATATCTTCGAATGAAAATAATGAACAGGATAATGTAGCTCACAGGAACCAATAATAGTTCGGGATTGATGGAAAAAATGAAGAACAAAGGTATGATCATGATGAGGATGGATTCGAAAATGAGACTAATTCCAGGATTCATCATAAGATTGAGTTGGCGGACATCATTCGTAGCTCTTGCCATGATATCGCCCATTTCTTGTCGATCATGAAAAGTTTGGCTCTTTCCAAGAAGTGCCACGTATAATTCCTCGCGGGTGTCTCGTTCCAATCGTTGTGCCAGCACTTCCAACGTTCCTCGGCTAATGAGACTAAGAAGTGTCTGAAGAATGGATGTAAATCCTAATAAGATAACAAGGAAGGTTGCGTGCGTTAGTGATGAATCAGTGATGAGAAGATCAAATACTAGTCCAATGAGCATTGGTATGAGACTTCGAAAAGCCATGGAAGTGATGGCTGCTAGCATGAAAACTGGAAATAAGATCTTGTATCGTAGAAGGTGGGAAATGATCCAACGAAGTGCACTTTTTCGGTTGTAATTAGGTAAATGATCCACACGAAATTCTGTCATCCTTCTGTTAGTTTCCACTATTTTGGTCATCGTTAGTGCCTCATTTGTTGTAGGATCGAACATGCGCATCAGGTACATCTTGCCATTCCTTTATCACCTTTAAATGATGCACGTGAAGGCAAAGTCATGTTATTTACTACTAAAATAGAGTTACCACGACTTTCTATAATTGGCAATGATTAATTTTCAAAGTTAACTATGTTTGACTAGCCATCGACTTATAAATTTCTCGTGTCCATTACTTGCTTGAGTCTCCACGGTGATCTCTTTAATCATAAAACATGGAAAAAGTTTTAAGGTGAGTATAATGCTGAGAGAAAATGTCTTTCTACTAAAAATAGGTGGAAGTGCTCTTACGAACAAGAAATCGGGAGATATAGAAATTAATTGGAATCGTTTAGATACGATAGTTTCAGAAGTAAAAAAGGCATTAATACCAGGTAGAAAGATGGTTCTGATAACTGGAGTAGGAGTACATGGTCATGTGCCGGTGCTCCGACATCGCCTCCACGAGGGATGGCGTCACGATCCAAATCAACTAGTAGGATTAGTTGAAGCACAGTACCGGGTAAATCTCCTTAGAAACGCTCTTGTCAAGATAGCGTGGGATCATGAAGTTCCAATATTTCAATGCTACGCGTCATCCATCATCCGAAATGACAAGGGGAGAATTGTAGAGGCAGATTTAGATAATCTAGTGAAATTTCTTGATTTGGGGCTCATTCCAGTCATCTCTGGTGATGTGGTGCCTGATTCAACGATGAGATTTTCCGTGTGTTCCGGTGATGATATCATTTTTCTGATAGCTCGTGAACTTGGCGCACGTGCGGTATATTTTGGTATGGATGTGGACGGAATCCTTACTAAATCACCAACATCTGGAGATGCACGGGTAATTAGTCACCTGACCGTGTCAAAAGCGAGAAATCTTGTTTCTACTCTTGAAAATGCTGACGCATCCGGTGGAATCCGCAACAAGCTGAATAAAAGTATCATGGCCATTGAAAATGACATCGTGGAAAAAGTGGTCTTTTTCAACTTGTTAAGGACCAATCTTTTAAGACGATTATTAAATCATGAGAAGGAAGTTACGTGCACAATATTATGGAAGTCATAATTTAACAGTACATTCATGCTCTTTACCCATCGTTTGTCATTGACTTTTCATAAGACAAGAAATCATGAGATTAATTCTTTCATTCCCAAGGATTACCAAGCACATCGAATCTCACCGCTATTTAGGATGTCTTCATCTCTCGTTATCAGAGCCTCAACATTTTCTTGAAGACAAGCTGCTACAATCATTCGATCGTGTAATTCATAAATTCGGCTTGAAAGGAAAAACTTCCAGCCAATCTTGGTCAAGGACTGAATTACGAACATTGGTGAAGAATGGATGATCTCAATTATAGTCTCAATCGTTTTCACGTCAATGCGATCTACCAAATATTTCTCTTCCTTTAAGGATGGGATAGATGATCTCTCGAAGTACGATCTCTGGGATCAATAAAGTTGCTCCTAAGGATTCAGCCATGCTAAAGATTTCAGTCCCCTTGGATCCAAGATTATCTGTCAAGTAGGCAAGTAAAGCAACCGTATCTATCCCATACAATTGATCACTCATTATTTACTCGTCATTCCTTCCTTATCTCTTCGACTTTTTTCACGATCTCCTCCAAGTTAATATTCTTTCCTAGCATGCCCTTCAAAGTCATGGTGATCATCGCATGTTTCATCAGCACGCCATCTTTTGTTGGAATGAAAAATAACTTTTTTCCCGGGTAATAAGTTATATTTTTTTCGCAATTCCGAGGGAATGGTTACCTGTCCCTTGTCCGTGATTATTCGTTCTAGACCCATCTTAATCATCTCCGTAAGAATCTTATCTTCTCTCTACCTAATAAAAATATTTCATTACTTAAATCATGACGAGGTTTTTCATCACAATTGTTCTCGACCTAAACCCTCGAAGGTAAACCTTTTAAGTTGCTTGCTAGGTCGTTAAGGCGATGTTGCATGAACTTAGTTCGGATGTCTTAATTCACACATCATGCAAAATTTGATTCGAGGTATTTGATTCGAGGTGTTCGTCATGCAAAGTCCATTAGGAGATGGTCTAATTTGGATGTGGAACGTGATTGTGACGATAGGCACGCTCGTGTATATCATTGGTATCATCACCTTGATGGAAAAGATGGTTGACCGACAATTCCTCTCTTCTGACTTGAGTCGTAAGGTCATTCATGTCGCCGCTGGATCTTGGATCCTTTTCTGGTTCTTTTATGACAAGAGACCTGGAGACTTCTCATGGCTGTTGAACGTGGTAGTTCCATTTCTATTCTTTTTAACGTTCTTGTACAAGGGAATGTTTGCCCCTCCAGAAGATAAGGATGTCAAGACGATGACTCGCACGGGTAATCCACGGGAATTACTTCGGGGACCCTTATATTTTACCATCACGATGATCGTGATAGGGACCTTGTTTTATGGTACTTATGTTGGTGCTTTAGCAATGGCTGTAGTTGGATGGGGAGATGGCCTGGCACCATATTTTGGCAAGAAATATGGATCGAGAAAATTCAAGACATTAGGGCGTGAGAAAACCCTCGAAGGCACACTTGCAATGTTCATTTTCTCCATCATTGGTGCTGTCGTGTTTTCTGTTATTCTTCGACCCGTGCTAGTATCATATTCGTCAAATTTTGATTGGACATTCTTTGTCGAAGTAATCTTGCTTGTTGCAATTGTTTCAACCATCGTGGAAGCCTTATCTCCAGCGGATGTTGATAATCTCTTGATACCTCTTTTCACCATACTCGTGTGTTATTTTATCGATGTTGTTACTGGTACATCACTGGTACAGCTTGCTTTTAATTAATTAGGACCTTTTATCTTTTTTTCTTTTGAATCCGTAAACAAGGATGTTCTTTCTTGGAACGTGCATGAAACATGAAATTTAGTACTCAAAAGGACACCCTTGTAGAAGAGTGTTAAAACTTGCTGAAGACACTTTGATAGTATTATTACTTTTTCTTTAGGCATTATTTCTTCGACTTTTTCAAAAGAAGGCAGCAAAATGCACTTACTCTCCATTCATTCTTACGAGAAAAACATTCTCTGATGAATCTCGACTAACTGTCAAAAAAATTAGCGTTATCATTTCTAATGACCAGTAAATGACCATTCTCTCAGAAAGATCGTGATCCAGCGTACTTGGAAGATTATTTTAGTCTCCCGTCTTAAGAAAATGAGTGTTTTAGAAAAATCTAATCTTTTATATTTCATCAAACAGAGAGGAAATCGTTTTCTTTCTTTTTTAAAAAAGAGAG
>JAJRXH010000556.1 GCA_024276395.1 archaeon | reverse complement strand
TTTATCTTTCTAGGAAGTTTTTTGAGAAAGGGTGATGGCTCTTTTTGCTTTTTTCTCGATGTTAAAGTTTTCTGAGCTAAACTAAGCTTTTCCTTTGCTCTAGAGTGATCCGGATCTAGATGAATTGCTAATTGATAATGATAGATTGCCCTCTCGGTCAACCCGAACTTGCAGTAAATATCTCCTAATGAAACTCGAGCATCGAGAAGACCATGATTCAACTTCAAAGCTGTAATTAAGTTCTCTAGCGCATCATAGAGCTCATTTTTTTTGAGATGCATCATACCTTTTTCTTGGAAATGAATCGGTAGAGATGCCAAATCAATCAATGGTGTAAGATCAGTACCACAACTTAAACAGTTGGTCTTCTGCTCTTTTCCACTCATTTCCATTACATTCCCACAGACGCACGTTATCATCCTTTACACCATGTTCGATTAATTTAAGCCAACAAACAGATCAATTTTCTTTTCATTAAGACTTGACAACAATCAAGTAAATTCCACACTTCTGACATCGAATCTTACCACGCGGGTTTGCCTCCTTACATTTAGGATTCGGACACTCAACCGTGAGAGAAGCTCCCTGTGGTTCTGGTTCCACATCTGCGATGGTCAAGAAAATTTCTTCAATCAATTGCTCAACCTTGGACATATCCCCCTGCTTGATAGCTAGAACCAAGGTTTCGAACCTTGATTCCAACGATCTTGCTGTAGCAAGTGAGTATTCTTTAATTTCTTCGATTTTCATCTCAAAGTAAAAGAGAACCCTAAACAACTGATTGTCGTCAAGTAACTTGTCAATGTTATCCTGTAAGATCCTAACTAACTCTCTTACTGCCACATCATCTCCTTTTTCCAGTGAATCACGAGTTTCATCAACCAACATCACCAAACGTGTTCGTTCAGCAGAATTCATGATGAAGTCATATCTTTGTAAAATATATACAATGAAAACAAGAAGTCTTCTAACCCGCTCATCTGGACCAATTGATTCCAACCGAGCATCATCAAGTCTTTCTTCAGGAATTTTTGAGATGGAATCAAGAAATCTCATTAACTGCTCTGATTTTCCCATTGCTTCTTCATATGACTGTTTTTGGAACATCACGACAATTTCTTCATATCTTTGTTCATACTGCTGACACTGTTCTGGTTTCAAGTAATCCTTCATCAACTGGTATCTCTCTTCAAGCTTGATGAGATATTCTTCGGCTTTCTGATCGGCATCTCCCCTCAAGATACGAGGCTTAAGATCAGTACCGTCCTCTAACGTTGCTTTGATTTCAAAAAATCCATGATCATTGAGCCATAAACATACTAAGACAGGAGTATTTTTAGGACAATCAGCTGGAAGCACAGCGAACGCAATCCCTTGCTTTTCATTCTTACTGGCACATTCGAAGTTATTACCTCCATAAACAGGCATGCTTACAAGTCGTTGTCCGTCATATCGAGTTTGAAATGTCATGATACGTCGTTCTGACTCGGGTGTTGGGATGGGTTCGCCTTTCCTAATAAACACGCTAAACTTGTCACCTTCTGTCTGAATTCCGTAATTAAAAGGTGCAATGCTGCTATAATCTTTAAGAAGTACTTTATTGCAGGCATGACAATATCTGGCATTCGTTTCGTTTCTTTCATTACAAAACGGACATAACAAGAAATCGAGAGCAGTGCCACACTTGCAAGTTTTTGTTCCAAGTGAATTTTGCTCTTGACAATTGGGATTAGGACATTCTATTAAGCCATAAGTAGCGATGATGCTGGCACCCATGGCAACGGAATATTTGGGATGAATGCTCTTCAGTATTTTCTCTTTTCCAAATTTTTCTTCCAATTTACGATGAATCAAAGGGACAGATGATGCATTCCCCGCTACAATCACATAATCAACTTCTTCATCACGAAAACCTGCATTCTTTATGGCCCGATCCACCAAATCTATTGAATGATTTACTAATGGTTCTATCCATTCTTCAAATTCTTGTCGACTAATTTCCATTTCAAATGGAATTATGGAACCAGATTGGTCTCTGAGAAGTGATGACACGATGATCTCTGTTTTTTGTGCAGAACTCAAAGTTTCCTTAGCTTCTCGAGCCCGTTCTCTCAAGGTGATCATGAAATGGGCATCAGAGCTAGGATCAATCCCATACTCACTTTTAATGAGCTGCAAGGCTTTATCAACTATTTTTTGATCAAAATCATCACCGCCTAACCACATATCTCCCTCTAAACTGAGTGGAACAAAGGTACCAGCGGACATCATCAAGACGGAAACATCAAATGTACCCCCACCAAGATCATATACCACTAACAACTGAGCATCACTAGAATCACTTTCCAATCCATACGCAATGGCGGCAGCCGTTGGTTCATCTAGTATTTTCATCACGACAAGGCCTGCTTGAATTCCAGCCCTCCATGTCGCTTCTTTTTGTTTATCACTAAAATATGCTGGCACAGTTATGACGGCATGCGTCACCTCTTCTCCTAAAAAGAGTTCTGCATCAGCCTTCAGTTTCTTCAAAATCATTGCCGATATTTCTTCTGGTGATCGTTCCTTACCGCCGAGAATGACCCTAACACTGTCTTTCGTCCCGTCAGAAGGTTCAATTACCTCATAGAGAAAGGATTTTCGAACTTTTTTCACTTCTGCATCGCTTATTGAACGGCCCATCAATCTTTTGACTGAAACAATGGTATCTCTAGGCGCTAAAGACCATCTATTAACTGCTGGACGTCCTACAAGAAACTCTCCTTTCCAATAACAGACGATCGACCTTGTCTTGTACTCGTTCTCCTTGTTATGAATGATTTTATTTTCTCCTCTATCATAAACTGCCATCACGGAATTCGTGGTACCTAAATCAATCCCAATCGCTCTTCCCATTTTCTTCTTTTCAGACATTCATGACACCCCATCAACACACTAAAGATGACGATATTGTTCTCTTCCACGTAAACCAGATAATTAACAAAGGTCCAAACCACATTCATCATGTGTCATGCTTTCAATAATCTAAAACATCACTTTTTTGACCATTTTTGACTTCAATCAACTTCTGATATCGTTCATCAAACACGTTACGTCTAATTTTGACAAAATCACTTGTTTCACTCAACTTTAGGAGCAACTTTAACCTTTGTTGGATGGAACACCTCATAATTCAGATAGACCTCTGTATGGACGTTTTTTTGGTGATGATTTTCAGTTGAGATTACTACTTTCCTTATTGGAAGATATCTTATGACCACGTTGCCATATCTTACCTCTACAACAGAATTACTTGAATCTTGAATGAAGGTAAGCCTTTTTTTCTCTTGAGACAGCATGATGATAGTCCCACCTGCCATCTTGTCGATCTGTAGAGTTGGATGCAATAACCACCCAACATTCAAGACACGTCCTAGTGATTCTAGCGTCTCCCTACCCAATATGGGATCTTCTGGGAATGTTTCCCATGTAAAAAGATATTGTCTCCACATGTAACCTTGTTCGAGAATTTCCGTTACAATCGAGTGATCAACGTCCACGAAAGATTGCCCAATGCCAGTTATTTGATGAATTTCGGGATTAAATACATCTCCAACCTTCGTGGGAATGGGAAACACACCAAGTTGAGCTAGTTTCTGGTGAATTCTTTTTATAACAAGATTCATACCAGATATGAGGCTATCACGACCCGATGTCACATCTTGTTGAGATGAATCAAGTGATTCACGCATTAGATCATTTTCGTTCCCCACGTGAACTCTTAAAAGATGAACAAGCTCAATCACGAGTTCAATCACGATATTTATCCAAATCTTAACATCATACAACTGTGACTCCTTCTGTTGATCTAGTAACCCTAATAATCGATTATTATTTTCCATTAACTCTCTTATTGAAGATTCAATGTTCATGAGAGGATTGTCTGTCCCATTCAAAACGAGGTGATGCTTTGACGCCGTCATATCTCTTACTTGGACAAGATCTCCAAGCGATTTCTCATGGAAAACTTTCTTGGCAGTGACACCGTCGATATTCCTTAAGTTCAAGCTTTTTGGATTCTTCATTTTCTCTTTCGACTTCTTACCACGCAAAGCCATCACACTCCTGAACAATAAATGGAGAGTGTTATTTTGACCCTATTAAGCGCAATAGGTTATTATATATGATCTTTCCAGGTCTTTTTATCTCTGAAGAGACTTCCAGCAACAAAGCCGACTCTAAGTTCTTTTTTGCTTCTTTAAAATCACCTTTACCCATGAGAGCAAGTACCTTCCCATAACGTAACTCCCAAAGAAGTGTTATTTCATCTGATAGATACATTTCCTTGTCAGCATTCATCTTTTCAAGCAACTTGATCCCTTGATCAAAGATTTGCAAGGCCTTTCCGTGGTGTTCTAGCATGTTGTATCCTCTACCCAGGTGCAAGTACAATCGTGGTATCATTGGATTTTGCTGCAACAATTGCTCCAGATCTTTTATGGCAGAGCGAAGCTTAACTGGTTCGCTCATTGGTGGCAGCGGTAGGAGATCGTCTAGCTTCCGTTCAACTTCAATTTCCACTTGAGTCTTCTGTATTTCTTGCTCCTGCAAGAGAAGTGAAACATCCGAATCATCACTAGCTTTCGATTCTGCAATAGGAGCTGATGCAGCTGGACTTCGCCGTGCTAATTGCAATTCCAGGGTTTTCTTGAGACGGCGAGCAATTCGATTCAACTTAGGATCACAATTTCGTTCTAAAAGAGCTGTCAAACTTTCCAGTGCAGAATTAAGGTTCTTTAAAGCGATACATGCCATTATTTTACCATAAAATAGATTACACGTGAGCTGCTGCCAATCAATATTCTTTTTTTTGTCATTTTTGCTTTCACAAATCTCAATGCCTTGTTCGAATGTTTTAATTGCCTCATCGTATCGTTTTAACTTGTTAAGAGTTATTCCGAGATGATGATATACTTGAGGGGAACTTGGATATCGGTTCCGCAATTCTTCTAGCCGTTTCACGCACCAACGGAGTCTACTTGGTTCACTTTGGGAAGGTAACGGCAGTAACTTTTCTAATTCCTTTTCTACTTCAGTCTTGATTCCGAGCGCATTTCTAAGAGCTGATAGCAATTCAGTAGCACTTTGATATCGTTTTGAAGGCTCTCGTTCCAGTGATTTTGCCATGATCATTTTTATCTGGTTAGGTACGTTAGGATCACTAGGAAATTGAAGTTTTTCCTTAGGATCCGTGATGCACTTGATGAGTTTACCGATAGATTGGCACCGATGAAGATTGTACGGAAGAGAACCATAAATCATCTCATACCATAGTACCCCAAATGACCAAATATCCGTGTTAAATGATGCTACGTTATGGAGTAGAATCTCTGGAGACATGTAAATGGGTGTCCCTACCATTGACTTGGCAAGTGTCGTTTCCGATACCACCTTCCCCACGCCAAAATCTGCAATTTTCGGTGTCTTTCCATCAAGAAGTACGTTTTCTGGCTTTAAATCACGATGAACTATTCGATGTTCATGAATCACCGAGAGACCTCTTAAGATTCCCTGAGCAAGATCCAAGGCATCAGCTAATTTTAGTGGCCTCCAACTATTAGACATTCCTATTCGATTTCGAAGACTTCCACCCGGTATGTACTCCATGGCCATGACGATTTTCTGATCATAGACAGCACAACCAAGATACTTGACTATATATCTAACTTCTTTAGGAGATAATCCGAGCTGTAGGGCACCATTAATGGAAATCTCTTTCATCAAGGCAATACCTGTCTTTTTTGACAGAGGAATCTTGAGGACAATGAACTCATTTTCTGATATCTCCCACTCTCGCATCAAATCTTCATCTAACACTTTCACAAGCCAAGCTTGTGCAAAACCACCTTGCCCTAACTGTTTCACCAATCTGAATTGAGTTTCTTCAGCAGATATCAACTTTAATGACCTCATTCACCTT
>JAJRXH010000555.1 GCA_024276395.1 archaeon | reverse complement strand
GAGCGATCCATTCTATCGACAATCGTGTCTGGTTCTCTCCAAAACTGCGTGAACAGGGACATGGCCAACTTGATTGGATCTTGAGACAATAGCGACACCTTAAACCTTATTAAATCGTAGAAATTCCAAAAATTCTCGAAAGTTCCTAAGGCCTTGCTCTTGACAAACTTGAATGATGATATTATTTATTTTTTTGGGGAGCATTGGCCCTTTATAAATGAGTCCAGTAAGTACTTGCACGAGATGAGCACCATGTTGAAACATTTTTAGCGCATCGACAGGTCTAGTTATCCCGCCAACTCCCACTATCAAGAAATCATCACCAACAAGAGAAGATGCTTCTCGTACAAGCTGAAGACTCCTTTTTAATAAGGGTTTTCCGCTTAAACCTCCTGAAGGAATCCCAAAATTCCGAAGAATGTTCTCACTTTTTATGGGATACGTATTAGTAAGTTCCATTCCTTTAATCTCATTGGACAAGCACACATCAATCAGTCGTTTTAGTGTCGATGAGTTTACATTTGCTCCTACTTTGACAAGTATTGGGACATCATTCCTCATTTGGAATTCCATCATCACATCATCACGAACCATCAAAATGCGAGAAAGTAAAGACTCAAGATGATTCGGATCTTCGAAAGTCTTCCCATCCTTAGTGTTTGGACATGAAATGTTCAGAATGACCAAATCTGCAATAGGATAAACTCTTTGAAAACTGTAACAATAATCTAAAATGGCCTTGTTGCCATGAATCCGAACATCATTAGTTTTCGCGATGCTAACCATGAGTGGAAGTCCCAAGGAATTCTTGCTCCTAGAGAGGCGAGCTGCTACTCTGTCTACACCTTGATTGTTCAGGCCCATCCGATTAATCAAAGCTTCGTGCCTTGCTAATCGCGCCAATCTTGGTCTTGGATTACCAATTGAAGGAAGAGCCGTGACAGAACCGATTTCGATAAAGCCAAAGCCCATACTTTCCACTGCAGGAACAAGAATCCCATTTTTGTCATATCCAGCTGCTAATCCCACGGGATTAGGAAAGTAGACGTCATTAAATCGGAAACTAAGACAAGAATGTCGTACAGTAAGTAGAGAAGATAATATGATCCTAGGAAGGACTAGATCATAAGCAATCTTGATGCCCCAGACAGATAATAAGTGGACAAGTTCAGCATCTAGCAAGAAAAGTAATGGTCTAATGACACGTTCATAAGAAAATTCCATATGGGTCACGTGCATTTTCTCGTTTAAATTGATCCTTGATCAAGGGAAATGCTTACCTTTTTCCATGTGCTTTTATCATTTTTGCATTAAAAATATTTTTGCTGATTTGATATCAATCACAATCAAGAAAAATAGATCCACGATGCTGGCAGACGGTGAACACAGTGAACATATTAGATGATCCAGATGCCATCATCCAAGTTGACAAGGAAAGAATGCTCCCCGTGATTAAAAACTGGCCAGAAATGCTACAAGAAGTATATAAAAAAGGCAAAAAAGTAACACTTTCTAATACCGAAGAGGTGAAAACAATCATCTTTACCGGAATGGGAGGCTCAGCCATTAGTGGAAATGTCATTGCAGATATTTTTGGAACACAATCAAGAAAACGCTTCGTGGTATTACGGTCATACGACTTACCTAACTGGATAGAACCCGAAGAAAGCTTAATCATCGCCATTTCATACTCTGGCAATACAGAAGAGACCTTATCCGCTACATACCAAGCCCTAAAAAGAGATATCCCCACAGCTTTCATCACATCAAATGGCATACTGCTCAAGCAAGCCACTCGTCGTGGTCTTCCTCATGTCAAGCTAAAAGAGGGATTACAGCCAAGAGCAGCATTCCCAATGATTTTCGGTGCTATTTTTGGTCTTTTAATGTCAAATGGCATATTGCTAGATGACAGAGAAGCCCTTGAACTGGACTGGAAGGAGACTCTAACTACCATCAACGCAACTGTCAAGCTAAACCAAGAAAATCACCCACTCGAGAAAAATGAGGCGAAACAAGTCGCTACTAAGATCCTGAAGACCCTACCTGTAATCTTTACATCCTACGAATCATTAGGATTAAGGTGGAGAGCACAACTCAACGAAAACGCCAAAATTTTAGCACAAGAAATGATCTTTCCAGAAATGTGCCATAATCACATTGAGGCCTTTGAACATTTATTACCTTCTATGAACATCAAAGGCTTGCAGCTCTTGACAGGTACTGAAAACAGCATTCTCAAGCAGCGAATGAAAATAACCACTGAAATCATCGAAGAACATTGTCATGTAGAATTCCACACCATTCACGGAAAAGGCGCATCAACAATGGCTAAATTTCTCTCTCTCATCTTGATTGGAGATTACGTTTCCGTTTACCTTAGCATCTTAAGAAAAGTTAATCCAACACCTGTAGTTTTAATTGAAAGACTCAAAAAAGAGCTTGAAGAAAAAACTACCTTCAAAAAAGGACTCATTCACCAGTACAACGAGATGTAACGTGAAAACGTTTAAAAAAATTCGCGAGTAACATCTCTTGTTGAAAACGTGAAATTATGGGGGGCACGCGTGACTAACGCTAGGATGTAACGCGATTACAGGTAAGAGTGGTGTTCCGTGTAATCCTCGAGCATCACCCCCTAAACGTGATGAAACCATCGTCAGGTACACGCACGCCTCACGTAGCGGTAGTAATACCACCTCTGGCGGATCGACTTGATTTCACGAGGGCGTGCCCTCCCAGGAACCACGGGTGTGAGTACCTTGAGGAATGCATCGTTTAGATCGAGAAGTAGGTCGGATGTTGCCTCCTGCGCGGAGTGCAGCAACCGTGCCACGCGGGACCCTACCACGGTGAGCGCAGCCTTCACGTTCACTTGATAGGCCAGCCGTTTTT
>JAJRXH010000554.1 GCA_024276395.1 archaeon | reverse complement strand
GCTGCCTTGCTGTTTTTTGTCGGCACGGATTCCGAACACGCCGACAATAATGCTCCTCAATACGTTTTTTGTCGCATCATTTCGAGAAATAACGGACTTTGAGAATGAGGGGTAACTGTAGTAATAAGGAGGAAAACACCAAGAAAAGAAGAATTTGGTGCGGCCGCCGGGACTCGAACCCGGGCAATCGCCGTGGCAGGGCGATGTCATACCGCTAGACCACGGCCGCTCAGTTTTCAACAAGAGATGATTTATCTCTCATGTACAGCTGGATATGGGTAAAATTAAAAGAGTTTTCATTGTTCATCATCACGGCCAGTGAAGGGAAAGAATGACGATGCCTTTTGAGATGATGATGGATGAGTCTTTCAAGTAATATGAGATGATTTAGCATGTAAAAATGAGCCAAACTTGTCATTAAAGGTTGTTAATGAAAATTTGAATTTCTAGAAGCGTTTATGGACTAGATGAGAATGCTGTAGTCCTCGTCGTGGTGGAATGTCGATTGAATCTTGGTTTGGCATCAAGTAAATGTTTTTATTTGATCGTAGATGGTTTATACTTAGAATACTCAATTTTTGTGTGATCGCCAATGGTCTTGGTGAACTAGTAATGGAGAGCATTATGGGTTGTCTGTTGCGTGAAAAGAATGAGTGACTTGAAAAATTGGTCATTTTCGAGCTACGAGCTAGTATGAGCCGTCATTTTAAGGGGGATGGAATCAATCTTAATGAATCTAGCTTATCATCCTTGGCGAAGACTACTAGTCTTGATGACCAGTCAGTTTTACCCTTGACAAGTATATTTTCGTTTCCATTCTCATTCAAATGACAATCAACATTTGTGAAACATCTAAGAGATGATGTTGGTGTTAGAGAATCCCTAAAAAATGAGGAATTCCTCAAACATCATATATTAGGAAATAGTTAAGAAGAATTGAAAAGACAATGACTTTGAATCTGAGAGTGAGTTGAAGAGGACAAAAGATTGGAAGTTGTTTCCAAAGTTTGTTCAACTCAAGTCATGAATTTTTAATAGATGAACGCGTGAAAAAATTATGATTAAAGGTGATATAAATAGATATAAATAGCATTGAAGTTAATTAATTACTATTCATCTATTGATCAATTTTTATCAATAACTCAGGATAAACGTATTCATAAAATCTAATGATAAAAAATAAAGTGAAAAAAGAGTTCAATTAAAAAGAAAAAATTCAATTAGTAGGTGATAAAATGGTCGAAATAATAGGTTTAGGCGCGGTTGACGAGGTTGGACGGTCTAGCATCCTTGTCAAGGACCGTGATCGGAAAATTTTATTGGATTGTGGCGTGAAAATAATCCCTAGACGCCAAAAAAAACCATCGCAACCGCCGTCAGGGTTGACGAAGAGGCTAGCACGGAGCATCGATGCCGTGATTCTCAGTCATGCCCATCTAGATCATTCTGGATACATTCCGGCACTTTTTAGGCTAGGGTTTCGAGGAAAAGTATATATGACTCACCCCACTCAAGAGTTAGTTGACATCTTGTGGCTAGACCACATCAAGGTGGAGAACGCCTTACATTATAATGTAGAACACGTGGACCTTGCACATCAATACATCGAATGTCATCGATATGATGAAGTCTTCAGCGTGGTAGATGGGGTGACCGCGCGTTTTACAGATGCAGCTCATGTCCTAGGGGCAGCCAGTGTCATTCTTGATTGGGATGGAGAGATCATCTTGTATACGGGTGACATTAACAATGCTAAGTCACCTTTC
>JAJRXH010000553.1 GCA_024276395.1 archaeon | reverse complement strand
GTGAAGACTTCCAAAACGAAATCAAGCAACTCCGTGAAGACTTCCAAAACGAAATCAAGCAACTCCGTGAAGACTTCAACCGCATGGAAAACGAAATCAAGCAACTCCGTGAAGACTTCAACCGCATGGAAAACGAAATCAAGCAACTTAACGAAAAATACCATCACTTGGACGAAAGGATGAAAAGAATGGAAATCACCCTGGGAGCGTTGGGAGATAGGTGGGGAAGAAGTAATGAACGCGCCGTGCGTAATGCCTTGAGGGAACTTTTTCAAGAGCGATTCAATGTCGAGGTAAAAAATTGGACGACGTTTGATGACAAGGGACTCGTGTATGGCCGGCCATCTGAAATCGAGGCTGATATCGTGATCCTTGATGGCGAACATTGGCTCATCGAATGCAAATCGCGAATCCGTCGCGCTGACGTGGCCGAGTTGCTACGAATAACGCAAGTCTATGAAGAAAAAGAAGGCACGAAACCAACAAAACTTTACATGATCGCTCCATTTGTGGATGAAGATGCTCATAGATTCGCTGCTGTTGTTGGCATCACCATCATCAGCAGGGAGAACTGGGATTAGACACTGATTGATGCACGAAAGAATGATGCCCAAGTAAGTGCAAGATCATTCAAAGACCAATCAAGAAGTCGAAGGATTAGTACCAAACTTGACATCAGAGATCTAAAAGACGGAAATTCTGTTGAAAAAAGAAGGAAATGCTTCAAGGAGAAAACAGAAATCTATTTTTTCATTTCTTGTAAAATAGGATGATTCTCACTGAAGGGTAGATATGGGAGGGAAAAATCTGAGAATGATTGATAATCTGAGAGTGAGAGTGTTGACGTGCGACTTACCAGCGTAGAAAAACTTCACCAAAATCATCATATTCGCCCAGTTCCTTGAAAATCGGTTCATTTTTCAGCTTTTCCATGATGATTTGTTTAACGTCACCTTCAAAAATCTCATCCAGATCAATGATAGAATCTCCAAAATAAAAATCATCTTCTTTTGAAGGAGCAACTTCCATCTCTTTCAAGGATTTAACAAACATTTCTTGAATTTTCGTGATGGCCACGGATCTCCGTGGTTCAATCTTAGATAAAATTCGATAAAGATACAACGTCACGAGATCCTTGCACTTTAATTCCTTGGCTTCTCGGTAATCTCTTGCATTGAGATAAGGTGATCGCCTAAATTCTTCCCATTCATCAAAGTTGTCAAAACCGTCTTCTTTCGCCATCATATAAGTATCATGATCAGTAAAGCCTAATTTTCGTGCTTTCAACCACTCCTCTCGCGTAGAAAACCCACTTTTCAGAAATTGATAATATTCATCAACACTCTCAAAGCCCATTTCCATTGCCTTGGCTTTATCTTGCATTAATTTCTGATATTCTCGATAATCCGATATCCCTAGACGCTTGGCATGAATGTAAGTTTCTAAGTCGGGGAAGGATCCCCGAAGTTCGTGAAAAAATAGGTAATTTCCATGGATAAATCCAACAGATGTAGACAAATTTTCCCATCGTAAGAAAAGTTCTGGTTGGTAGAGTTCTTCAAGAATGAGGAAATGTTCTAGAGTTTTGACCTCAAGAAGATTTGATAGGTTATGGACGATGTCGACATCAATGTAAATTCTTTTTTTCTTTGCAGGATCGATGACTTCCTCATTAATTTCTCGTGAATCTTCTTTTGAATTTTCTTGTAAATTTGTCCAATTATCGTTCATAACCATCATCTCCAAGTGCTCACGTGAATCAACATATTATCAAGGATCGTTCTTTGTCTTTAAGTCTGCAGACAAATCACCCAAGCCATTCTCCAACTTGTTGAGTCCAGTTTATCAGACTTCCTCATTTCTTTAGACCTTTCCGAAGCCCTCATTGCTTGAAGCATTCCGATTTAAAAAGTCTTTTTTGGTGGCAGCGCTCGGTGATCCATTGGAGGAGAGAACGGTCGCTTGCACGTCTCCCGATGGACCTCCCAATTTTTTAGAAAGCATTCCAGCATCCTCGAAGAATGGTAGTTCTCGCGTCAATGATGGGAAAATCACGTCCTTCCCATGGCAAGTTTTCGGAAAAATCTAAATTCTTTTTCTAGTTTCTTCTTTTTTATCTTCTGTGTTGTCGATCACGTCATCACGTCGGTGATGCGTGGCTTTCAAGCATCGGCATCGCGTCATCCGTGATGCTGCTGTCGTTCCGTGCGTTG
>JAJRXH010000007.1 GCA_024276395.1 archaeon | reverse complement strand
TTGATGTAATTTCATCGATCTGATATTTTTTTTGACGATTCTGTTACATGTTAAATCAAAAGTCGCTGGCTTTCAAGAATGGTTTTCATCACAATTTTTATAATGCCTAACTCATGGATGTTGGACGAATCGTCAAGCTTCCGCTGGGAAGTGCGGTCGATTTTTTACTCATGTTGTCACGAGAACGGGAAACTTGGGATGAGATACCGATGTCCCTTGAAAAGTATTTAGATGAAAAGAACTTGGGAAAATTAAAGGCTCTGAACAATTCGAAAATAATGGAAGTCGTGGAGACCTTCTTAGATTTGTGTAAGCCTGATAGGGCGACCGTAATCACGGACGCTCCAGAAGATCTTGATTATGTTCGAGAATTATCCTTGAAGACGGGTGAAGAACGACATTTACAGATGGAAGGTCACACGATTCATTTTGATGGATATCATGATCAAGCACGGGACAAGGCTAACACGAAAGTGCTTCTTCCCAAAGGGGCGGTCATTAGCAAGCACATCAACACGATTGATAGAGATGAAGGCTTGAAGGAAATATTTTCTCTCATGGATGGTATTATGAAGGGTAAGGAAGCTCTGATTCTCTTTTTTAGCTTGGGGCCGAAGGATTCGATCTTCAGCGTCCCAGCCTTGCAAATCACGGACAGTGCTTACGTGGCACATAGTGAGATAATGTTATACCGTCCTGCTTATGATATGTTCAAGCGAATGCAAGATTCACTGCAAAATTTCTTCTATTTCGTGCATTCTGCTGGCGAACTGGAAAACGGCGTTTCCAAGAATGTTGACAAGCGGCGAATTTACATTGATCTCCAAGAAAATCGCGTATTTTCCATCAATAACCAGTATGCAGGTAATAGTTTGGGTTTGAAAAAACTGGCGTTAAGACTGGCAATTAACAAGGCCGTACGGGAGGGTAATTGGCTAGCAGAGCATATGTTCATTAGTGGCATTCGTTCCTTGGATGGAAAGCGCAAGACTTATTTCCTTGGTGCCTATCCGAGCATGTGTGGTAAGACTTCAACAGCCATGATTCCAGGGAACACGATCGTGGGTGATGACATTGCTTACATCCGGATCAATGAGAAGGGTGAAGCACGAGCGGCGAACATTGAAAGTGGAATGTTTGGTATCATCAAGGATGTCAATCCAATAGATGATCCCTTGATTTACAAGGCACTCACGACTCCGCGAGAATTGATCTTTTCCAATGTTTTGATCAAGGACGGTGTTCCTTATTGGACGGGAATGGGCAAGGAAATTCCAACAGAGGGCGTTAACTTTTCAGGTGAATGGTATCAAGGTAAGAAGGATGAAAATGGTAAGGAAATTCCTCCATCACATCCTAATGCGCGGTTCACATTAAAGCTAGAGGACTTGGACAATTGTGATTCTGCGCTCCATAATTCCGAAGGCGTGTTTTTCAAGGGGATCGTGTATGGAGGTCGCGATTCTGATACCTCTGTTCCCATTTTTGAAGCGTTCAACTGGTCACATGGTGTATTTGTAGGAGCCTCAATTGAATCAGAAACGACAGCAGCCACGTTGGGAAAGATAGGCGTGCGAGCTCTTCAGCCGATGGCTAACTTGGATTTCGTGGTCGTTCCTCTTGGAAGGTATTTCAAGGCTCATTTTGATTTTGCGAAAAAACTCAAGAATCCTCAACAAGTTCGTATATTTTCGACTAATTACTTCTTGAAAGATGCAAGTGGTAACTTTTATGATGAAAAGGTGGACAAGAAAGTTTGGTTCGTGTGGGCAGAGGGAAGAGTAAACGGTGAATTCGATGCCATTGAGACTCCCATCGGTTACATTCCTCGTTATGATGATCTAAAACGACTGTTCAAGGAAGTTTTCAATAAGGACTATGATCGGGAACGATACGAGAAGGAATTTGCTATTAGAGTACAAAAATGGTTGGAGAAGCTCGACCGGATTGAAGCGGCATATCAAGATGAACCATACCTTCCAGATGAATTTCTTGAAGAGCTACGTGGCTTGCGACAGCGTCTTCTTGACGCACGGGAAAAATTCAATCTAGAAGAGATACCACCGTCAAAGTTTGGTAAGTGATCTTTCATTCCCACGATTTCTTCTTTTTCTGGTTAAATTAATTTAAGAGAAAAGGAAAGAGAAAAACAGTTCTCGATCTTTCTTTCTACAGATCA
>JAJRXH010000552.1 GCA_024276395.1 archaeon | reverse complement strand
TGTTCCCTTGTTAAAAGGATTGTTGGGGAAGGAATTACAGCCTAAGCGTCGTTTTGGAACGGAAATTGCCGATAGAATTAAAGCATTCACCAGTTTGAGAGGAATGCTACATTCTGACGAACATTTAGAGAAATATGGAATATCATCAGAAGAAATCGCACAACTTGAAAAGAAGTTAAAGATAACGGATGATGATGCCTTTGTCATCGTCACTGGATCAGAATCCGAGTGCAAGAAAGCACTGGCTATTGTTAGGGAACGAGTATTGATGGCTCTTGATGGTGTTCCCGAAGAAACGAGACGAGTGGCTCCAGATGGCACGTCTTCTTTTATGAGGGACTTGCATGGGAGAAGTCGCCTGTATCCAGATACTGATTCACCTTATTATCCAATAGATCCATCCTTAATAGAAGAAGTGGATCAAAGATTACCTCCTTATCCATGGGAGCAGATTGAGGAATTAGCCAAGAAGTTCGGCCTCACGACAGTCATGGTTGAGGAATTAGTTTATGAGGGCCGTAAAGAATTGTTTGATCAAATTATTGCTCAAGGACATTCACCTACTTTAGTTGCCAGTACTCTAACACAGCAGCTTTCTGCATTGCGTAGAGAAGGATTTCCCATTGAGAATCTAACAGATCAACATTTCATCACGGTTTTTTCTTCCTTAAAAGAAGGAAAATTTTCAAAAGAAGCTCTTCCAGAAATACTGAAAACCCTTTCAGAATCTCCAGAAACTCCTATTGATTCAATAATTAGTAAACTTGGCTTGGCTAGCATGTCAGAGGACGAAGTTATTGCCATTATTGACCGAGTCATCCAGGAACGGAAGGATTTCATCTCGAAAAATCCAGATCGTGCCTTGAAACCTCTTATGGGCCCTGTTATGAAAGAAGTTAGGGGAAAGATGGATGGAAAAAAGGTTAATCAACTACTTCAAGCTCGATTGAAGCAATTCATTGAGAAGAAGGGTTAAACAACAAGTACGAGAAGAGAATGAAGTTAATTTACTACTACTAATGAGGCAAGAAAGGTGAGGTTGATGTCACGAAAATCTAGATCACGAAAAAAAAATGAGGTAAAAAAGGATAGCTCAGAATCATCAAATCACTCAGAATATCAAGGATACCGTGAAGAAACCAAAAAATGGCTTTTGGATAATAATCTCAAGGTATGGGATGTCGTTCAATTAACGACAAAGGATGGAGTAAAACTTGAGGCCATCATCTTACCCCGAAGTGAGCTGGCGATAGATGGGGTACTTACTGTCAAGTTACCTACGGGATATAACACAGGAATTCGGATAAAATCAATAGAAAACGTTAAAAAGCTCGGTAGATCTGAAGGGAGGTATGCCGTCCCAAAGACATCGGTAAGACCAGATCCCAATCTTCCAAAAATTCCAGTTCTGGGATGTGGTGGAACCATTGCTTCACGCTTGGACTATCGCACGGGAGGTGTGATCCCAGCAATTACTCCCGATGAACTTTTTTCTCTATTTCCTGAAGTTGCTGAGGTCGCTAACGTGCAACCTCGTTTACTTTTTGACTTGTTCTCCGAATCGATGACTTTTCAGCATTATCGGATAATTTTGCAGGAAATAGAATCCGAATTACAAGATGAATCTGTAAAAGGTATCGTGTTAACTCATGGCACCGACACGATGAGTTATACCGCGGCAGCGGTTTCTTTTGCCATTGATAATCTTTCTGTTCCCATCGTGCTGACTGGATCACAACGCTCTTCTGATAGACCCTCGTCTGATGCCTTTTACAACTTTATGGGTGCCGTGCAGGTGGCGGCACGGGCGGACTTGGCCGAGGTAGTGGTCGTGATGCATGAAGAATCATCCGATTCAAGAATGGCCATTCATCGCGGAGTTCGAGTTAGAAAAATGCACACCTCTAGACGTACTGCCTTTCAAAGCATATCTACTCTTCCCTTAGGTAATGTAGATCTTGATGGTACCATCAATTGGAATGATGAGCTCCTGGTTGGTACCATTAAGAGAAGATCATCATCCCGTCAAGATGAAATGACTTTTCATCCAGTTTTTGAGGATAAAACAACGATGCTCTATTTTCATCCAAATCAGGATCCAGAAATTCTAGATTTCTTGGTTGATAAGGGATACAAGGGAATAGTGTTACTCGGAACGGGACTTGGACACGTGAATTCACAAAGATTTCTTCCTTCCATTGAAAGAGCCATTGAAGAAGGTGTCGTGTTGGTGATGACATCGCAGTGCATCCATGGGTTTATCGGGATGACAGTATATGAAACTGGGAGGGATCTGTTGAAGGCTGGCGTCATTCCAGGAGGTAGCATGCTTCCCGAGGTGGCTTTCGTAAAGTTAGCACATGGTCTCGCTAGATATGCTGAAGATACCAAGATGGTGAGAGACTATATGCTGCAAAACGTGCGTGGTGAACACTTAGATCGTGAAATATTCAGTGTCGTGAGATGAATTCAGAAAATGGTGAATGTTACACGAATCGTGTAATTTTTACTTTTTATGTAGAAATAGAGAAAATTTCAAGTAATTGCTTGTAAATGTTGAATACGGATGGAGATAATAGCAATGTTTTTATAGTTCCAAAATCTGTCTATAATTGTGGTAAAGTTTCCGTAGTTTCAACGAGTTCATTAACAGACAATGAAATCAGCATTTTAATTTCAATTTTCTATCCCAGCGGTGGAAGCAGTGCCTCCAAAGAACCTCGATGATGTTGTCGATACTACAATAGATGCCGTGCAGCTAGGAGGAATGAGTGGCTTGTCTGTTGCTCTAGAACTTGTAAGTACCAGCGATCATCGACAACACCATAAATCTCTCTTTTTTTCGTTTGTACTCAACCGTTCAGTGATGAATCTCACCAACCAAAGCAAGAACGGTAACACTCTTTTATCAGTGAATGTCTTTGAATCTTTTCTTGGAAAAGAGACTAACCACGCTTTTATTTGGTAAAATAAGCATTTCTATAAGGAGGCGTTCTTTTTATGGAGGAAGAATTCCGAACCTCAATGAGTTTAGCGGCAGATATTTCTCGTTGGAAGCAAGATCTCGCGGAATTTAAGAAGCAGATAATAGATCAAAGCCAAGAGATAGAAGGATTACTTAGGAATCTAGAAGAAGATGTTGCTTCCGGAGTATTTGAAGAAACGTTGCGCAAGGCCTCAGAAAAAATTGAGGAATTTACTCACTTGATTTATGATTTAGAAGCCAAAATTTCAGAGGTATACGGCATTGAGTTGTGGGACTTTCCGACAGAAGCACAAGAACTTATTGAAGAGTACATCCGATTGGTTCATAAGGCACCTGAGCTATTGAAGGAATATGGTCGAATAGCATATGCCAAGCTACATAACAACGGTCTTTCTGAATGGGATCAAAACCAGCAAGACTCCATTGAACAATTGTTTAAGATTTTTGTAAATGATGATTTGAAATCACGCGTCATCGCCTCCATTGATCAGATCTTACAACGATTAGAGGTATACTTCGAGAAATCTCGTCGCTTATTGGAGAAAAAGGTGCTCTAAAGATTTAAAAACGGGGGAGGAGAGAAATCATTTTTTACATTGGTGATTTTTGCTCATTCAATCTAAGTTGTAACTAATGCTTTTGGTGGGATCATACCAAAACTTGAAAACCTCAAAACCTCCCATTGGATCGCCTTTATTGGCATGGAGAAGAATGGCGTTCTCCTTGAGAATCTTGATCTCCATTGCGGTCTCAATTTCTAATAACGTTCCTGGGAACCACCATTCTGCTTCGCAATAATAAGGGGCATCCTCTTCTTCAGCATCCAAGGTAATTTCATTTTCCCCATGTCGCAATCGGAATGGTTCTGATTCAATGGAAAAATTCAAAACGGGTTTTGTTGCTTCACCTTGATCAAATTCAAGGAAAGCATCTTCGACAATCATGTCGACTAGATTGCCATTGACTCGTGTCTGGTCCATTCTCAAGTATTCTTGCAAGTTATTAGCAATTCGTTCTAATTCAGCAGTTAAAGAACCATCTGCTGTCATTTGTTGATATATTCGTTCTGGGTCATGATAAAAATAATATAATTCTTCTTGAATGGTCGTTGGATGTACGACAAATACCGCACGTGCTTTGATTGGTACTTCCATCAGAAATCCTCCAGATGGTTGCTCCAAGCTTGATGCTTAAAAAGGTAGTAATTGGAGTTAGTCATGACCATTCATTAACGATGATGTGAGGATTTTAGCATTGTTAGCTCAATTAGGTGTTATAGATTACATCATTGCATTTTCACCTCCAGCATTAGTGATTTTACTTACCATTTACATGCTTTGGGCTGGAAGAAAAAAAAATTATCAAATCATGGAAAGAACGACTGAAACACTTCGCAAGCTCTGGCGTGATGTGATAAACTCAATGGAAGAGGATAAAACACAGCGTAGTGCTGTGGGTTCCGTGGTTATTGGGGAACCGAAAGGAAATGCTCCCATGCAAAATTTTTTGGTCATCTATGCATTGGAGGATAGGCACATCCTCCTTTCATCAATCATTGCCTGCATCACTCAACCTAATGATGTGATAGGGCTTGAAGGAGATCCACGAGTGATACCTTCAGCTGACTTGTATGTCATTCCGAGAAAACTCGAATATCAGATCAAAAAACAGTCAGACTTTCTAGTAAAATTAGATGACTTTCGTGTTGGTATTAGTCAGATAGACGACCAATATTTGATCAAGACCACATCCATTGGGTTTGCACGAAGATTATTTTTTGGTGAGTCGAAAAAGGTCGGTTCCGAGAAAGATAGAGCGAAATCAGTCAACAAAGAAGAGCTATTGTTTCCTACCTTGTTATATGCACTCAAGGACCATTTAGTTAGGTTGTCTATCGTATCGAGCAAGAAAGATCGTCCTCACGTGAAAATTTTCATTAAACTGAATAAGAACTTGGATATGAAAGTAGTGAAACAATTATTCTTGCTGTGTTGTGAGAGAATTAACCAAATAGGAAAAAAGGAAAAAAGACGCCAATGAAATATTAATCTTGCTGTTGTTTGTTCGGACTTAGTTGTTAATGATACTTTGCTGTGAATAAAACTCTAAAATCTGGTGAACAGAGCATAATCCTATGATGAATAAGTACATTAAGATTGCTTGACATTTT
>JAJRXH010000551.1 GCA_024276395.1 archaeon | reverse complement strand
TTCGAGGATGATATTCATTATATTTCCGAGTTGAGCTAATAAGTCTGGAGCTGGTCTGAAATCATCGCGTCTCCCTAGCATCGCCACAGATGCTTCCTCGGAGTATTGAATCGAAGGCAAAATCTCAACCTCGAGTTCGTTAAATGCTGCAATCCAACGGTTGAGAAGTTCTTTAGAGACTTCTGGGCCCACTTGGTTGAAAAGTAGGTAGATTTTGTGCCATCGATCATCTCCTAATTGCTTATAGACATTTTCAATCAAGAATAAAGTACCAATTACTCCATATTCATTGGGTCTTAAGACAAGAATGCTGGTTTCTGAAACAAGAAGACAATTGACGGCAGAAAGGTTTAACCCAGGACTGTTGTCGAAGATAACCACATCATACTGCTCTCGAAAATGGGTTTTAGCTTGTAGGAGCCTTCTAAGATAGCTTTGGTGAAGACGCTTGTCTGCACTAAGAACTCCCTCGTTTAGCATTGGTTTAGGATTGGCATATGCGACGAAAAGATTGGAAAAGTCGGTTTCGAAGATTGTTTGCTGGAGATCAGCTTTTCCTTCTAAGTAGTCATTGAAATAAAAACCTTTTTTCACGTTGGAATTAAAGACTGCGAATAATGAGGGTGCATGAAAGTCAGTGTCGATTAACAAGCATCTTTTCCCTTTTTTGGCGATGCTAATGGATGCATGTACTGCTATGGTTGATTTCCCTGTACCTCCCTTGTAAGAATGGAATGTAATGATGGTCATTCTAGTATCACCAAATATATTCCACTTGCTCTTAGTAGCGAATTCTTAAAAAAGGCTCTTTACTTGATTTGGAATCTGGTGGATGGATGAGGATGACGTGTCCCTTTTGGATTAGTGATTTCAAAGCTTCTCCATCAAAATGTCCATAATGCTGTAACAACCATTTTTTAAGTTCATTGAGGGGAATATTTTTTCCATTGAACAGAGTATCAAGTTCTAGTAACCCCTTTGCAACTTGTCTCTCTGATGTGGGCAGTCGTAATAAAAGGGTCACATCAAACAGGGTATCTTGTTCAGATTCTAGAAATTTATCAGATTCAGCAAGGCGATTAGCGTATTGGTTCAGTTCTTCAAAAATAATTTCAAACTTTCTTTTAGTCATATCGGCAAGGCATTCAAATTGTGTAAATTTATCCTTCAGAAAAGATTCAAATTCGTTATAATGTCTTCTGAAAAAAGGCATGTCTCTTTCGTGGACAATGACGAAGACTAGCGTGGGGCAAAAGGCGGCAATTCTTTCATCTTCCATTTCATCGCCGCCTTTCACGATGACATCCATTCCAATTGCATAAAAAGACGTGTTGGGTACCTTGAGAGTTCCTAAAAATGATCCAGGTCCTAGGTTACCGTAATAACTTCCGCTGAAGAGTGCTGAATATCCTTTGATGGCAAGGAAGTGCACGGCGATGTGATCAAGAGGTGATAAGTTGATTTTTGGTACGGGGCCCTCCTGATCTGAAAATCCGACCAAGACTAAAGATAATTTTTGTGAAATTGCCGTATTCACCGTGAAGATCTCTCCATTAATCCGTCAAGTAACACGGGAGGAGGAAAAACCCCTCAAGGTATAATAGGATTTGTTTCATTATAAGACTTTTTAGTCAAACTGTGAGTAAGTTCAAGCCTGTATTAGCATCTCTTTCCCTTTTTAAATCCTCTGAAAACTCATATAACACGAATTCCGCGGTGAATGAAACGTTTCCTTTGACTAAGTGACCAGCCCAGCATCTTCCTTCGATGTCACTGACCACCACGTGTAAATGAATCACTGGAGTTTCATTTAGCCACGCAACATTCCCAACTGCCGTTGATAATTCGAGTTTTCCTTTTACAGAGAAAGTATTGTACTGTTTTCCATCATATAATGCCAATTTGACTTGGTTAACAGAACCTAATCCGCTGATGGAGGCACCTTTGATGTTGCTATTTTGAACATGTTCTTGAAGCGTACGGATGATTTCTTCTCCAGTTTCGAGTCGAATTATGTGGACGCCTTCAATCTTGAATTGACTAGTTTTCATTTTCTTTTTTCCTCCTTGGAGCAATTCGTGGATAGTCAATTCGTGCTTTCCATAAATCGCCATATCGGAAATAGCTGAGCCATAGGGTACCGAGAATGTAAAGTATAGAAAGAATAGTAACAAAGAGAATGGCTAGATGCTTTAATGAATAATGTTGAAGTAGAATGAGGTAGTTAGTAATGAGCCAAGCAGCAGAGAAGAAATGTGGGATGGCTAGCATGAGTGTCCGTTTCCATTTTTCTGCTTTTAAAAAACTATCTAGTTGATATTTAATTCCAATGGTTGGAGCTTTATTGCCAATAAAACGAAGAATTCCTCCCAATTCTTTTACTTTCCGGAAAGAAGGATGATAGAAGAAATAATTATAAAATCTGATCCCTAAACTTCTTCCAATGATATAATGTTCAATGCAGTGCGTGAACACGATGCAAGAAAAAGTTAGGATGATGTAAGCGAGGCTGGCAACGAGTGATGACACCTTCAAGTTTAGAAGTACCACGTAAGTACTCTCTAAGATGATGGTGACAAGGAGAAATAAGACGGTTCCTTTTCCTAAAGAAACTCTCGGAACTTTCCATCTCTCGTAAAATATCTTGTCAACAGCATGGAGAATAGCAATTTCTTCACGTGTTGGTGTTGTCTGTCTCGCTATCCTAATACCCCTTTGAAAAAGATTCCAATGCTTCTTT
>JAJRXH010000550.1 GCA_024276395.1 archaeon | reverse complement strand
TGATGGTGATTCCTAGTCCGAAAGTGATTAGGACAATGAAGAATGTGGAGGATAAGGATTCTTCTTTTATTTCTGGACCGAATGCAATGAAAAGTAATGGGATTACGGATACGATTGGTATGGCTATCGTTTTTCTGTCTTTGAGATATCTAGTGAATTCAAAGCTAGCAAGATTGACGACTTGCTCAAAAAGGGTTGGTAAACCCCTATAGATGTCTCCAGACATTTAAATTCATCCTTCTATGTCGTGAGTAGGTCAAATATCCGTTGGAGATTATCGTCAAGGTTAAGCATTTGGAGGATTGTTATTCCTTCTTCAACCACTACTCGAACCAAAAAATCATATAATTCTTGTGGTTTGGGCGTAAAAACGATTAATTGTGGATTGCCAGTCTTATGATTGAATCTTTGGGTGATGGATTTTACGGGCATCGGCATCATATCAACTAGTATGTGAGCCAGTTTGGTGGCATCTGGCGTCTCAACTAGGATTTGGTGGGGCATGTCTTGCAATTGAAGGCGGATATCGGCGGGACGTCCTTCAGCAATGATTCTTCCCAGGTAGATTAAGATTAAGTGATTAATTAGTTTCTCGAGTTCCCATAGGATGTGACTTGATATGAGTAAGGTTTTTCCTTTTTTTTGCAATTCCTTGAATTTTTCATACATGAATTCTCTGGCAAGTGGATCAAGTCCGTTAAAGGGCTCGTCAGCGATGATTAGCGTGGGATTGTGTGCCAGGGCAGTTGCCAACTTGAATCGTTGTCGCATGCCCTTGGAAAAAGTGCCTAATGGTTTATTTATGAATTCATGGATGCCCATCTCTTTTGTCATCATTTCAAGCACTGTTAATGCTTGTTCTCGTGGAAATTTGGTTCTAAGGATTGTCAAGCCGATTCTTCTTGCTGTCATATTCCGATAGAACATTTCGAGATCTGAAATGACACCGAGATTTGCACTTACTTGGGGATTATTCAAGGGGTTCATACCAAAAACGAGAACTTGTCCAAAATTGGGTTTGATCTGACCACTTATTAGTTTCATGATGGTTGTTTTTCCAGCTCCATTAGGACCAATTAATCCGATGATTTTTTGTGGAGGAATGACAAAATTACAGTCCGATAATGCCACGACGCTCTTGTAGCGCTTGGTTACTGAATTAAAGATGACGAGTGGAGGTAGTTGTCGTGATGCTGGGAAGGGAGTGTTGATTGATTGTAACATCAGTAAGCAACCTCTTTCAATTTCTTCATCATTTCTCTAATGGTTAATATCCATGAGATGATGGTAATGGAGATTAAAGTAAGAAGGGGATGCCACCATTCCAAGCCTTTTCCATCATTTAGCCTGATAATGGCATTAGATTTGAATGAGGATAGCGTGATGTACTTGTATCCAAAGAGATAAGCTCCCCATGCTTGGTGAGAGAGAAAAGGATCAATGAGGATGAGCCACTCGACATCTGAGATGTTGGTGCCTGGATTGCTTCCTTGTGTACTTAATGCTAGTTGAGTGGAAAAGGAGAGAAAAAACAGAATGAAAAATATTAGCATCCCAGCGTATGCTCTTCGGCTAGAGTGAGCTGAGGCTAATAGAGTGAGACTGGTAATGAAAATTGACAGGCCAAATTGATAGATGATTTGAGCTATGATTAATTGGATGATTACCTCAAGTTTCAAGCCATTGATTGACGTGACGGCATAAAGGGTGATGATGAACGGAGATAGAGCAAACATCAAGAGTGAAGGAATGAATAGGGCTAGATATTTTGAAATGATGTAATCAATTTTGTCCATTCTGGTTAGGTAAACTTCAATCACCCTGTATTGCGTGTCATCAGAGAACAATCCAGCTCCTAGTAAAATCACGGCCAACGTGGTAAATATTCCTAAAGGGAGGGCGAACGATATCCTTACATCTCCAAGGCCAATGTTGGGATCATAAGCGTTGATTCCTCCTAGCAAGGAGTTGAGTGATAGCGTGAAATTGGTCAAGAAAAAGAGTAGTATCTGGTTTTTTACATCGCTGGTTTCATTGGAAAATATGAAAGGTAGAATGTTGATTAATGACCAAGCGATGAAGAACTCAACCAAGGCAATGAACCCGATGACAATTTTTGCGCCAAGAGAACGTTTCCATTGATAAAGGAAATTTACCCAAGCCGTGCTCAAGACGCGTTTCCAACGAGGTACCATTTCCTTGAAACGATATTCCCTATATTGAAATTTTTCTACACGTGCTGTCAAGAACAAGCACTCTTTGATGGTGTATCTTCACGAGTAAAGACGGTAATAAGATTTATGATATCTTTGTTTTGTGAATCAGTAGTTCAGAGAATGCCTCTTGGAGATGTTTCCGATCTAACGTAAGATAACGCAAGGGTACTTGATGTTCATGCGCAACTTGAAAAATTTTATTGGAAATTTCGGCGCTAGATCTATGAACGATGATTTCGCCTCCTGGCAGCAGGCTTGCTGGCAATCCATTGTTTTGTAGTGCAACCAGAAATTCTTTTTCCCGATTTTTTACACCAACTCGATAAAAACTTTCGACATCTCCAAGAATTTCATCAATTTTCCCACTGTTGACAATTCGTCCTTCGTTAATGGTGATGAGATGTGTACAAATTTCTTCTACATCTGGTAGCAGATGTGTGGAGATGAGCATGTTTTTTTGGTGACGATTGATGAGATCTTTGATGAGTGCGAGCATTTCCATTCTTGCTGCAGGATCAAGGCCTGCTGTTGGTTCATCGAGTATTAAAAGGTCTGGATCGTGCACGATGGCAAGAGCCAACTTGAGTTTTTGAATCATTCCTTGAGAAAATTCTTTTATCTTACGGTAACCAACCTCTCCTAACTTGACGTATTGAAGTGCATCAAATACACGGTGGTGGGCAAGATCTGCTGGAATTCCTAATGCCCGTGTCATTAATAACAAGAAGTCATATCCACTCATTTCTGGATAAAATGATCCACCTTCTGGCATGTAACCGATTTTCATTCGAAGATGGTTTCGTCCCATCCATGAATCCTTTCCAAAAATTCTCACGGTGCCTTCTGTAGGTTTAAGTATGGCCATGATGATTTTTAATAAAGTTGACTTCCCTGCTCCATTAGGTCCGACCAGTGCCACGCTACCATGGGGAATGGAGGTCGTGATATCTTTCAATGCAATGAATCCGTTGGGATAAATCATTCGAAGATTTTCAATCTCGATCATGGCCATGGAGGATTCAAGTAGGCTCATTGTCATCGTTTTCCATGGCGTTTTTCACTAAGAGCACCATTCGTTTGAACTTAATAAGCTTACTGTTTCTGCACTTTTACTATCGTTATTATCACCATTAAATGAGGTAAGGAGGATATTTTTGATACATTAGTTTGATTTGAATCCATGCTAACCAGCTAAAGATTTATATCTTCTTCATTGTTTTTGAATATTGATATTTATTTTTTTAATCGGTAATTTTGGTTAGGGAATGACAATTCTTTTTAATGAATTCAGAAAAGTTAGTGAATAGGAACTCTGGTCTCATTTGGTGATCGTCAATGTCCTTGCCAAATTCTTCAATTGAAAGCACGAAAAAAAATATCTATGACGAACCACCTCCGAGAATAATCAAAATTCACGGAGCGACGAGAGATACCGTGCGCAAAATTGCTGATAAGTATGAATTAGATTACGAGATTCTCCCGAATCCTAGGATCTGTTCAACGCGACGACAACCCACGGCATCGAGTGAAAGATCACGTTCATCGTCAGCAACTACAAGTTCCACGTCCACTACCTCTTCATCTTCAGATGGATATTATAGAAGTAGTAGAGATCATTACTATTATTACTACTACGATGACGAGGATTGGCTATGTTGGTGTTGGTTCTGCTTGCCAAGTAATCGGCACCAATATCGAAGTTATGGTTATGATCGAGACGCATATCAACGTTCACGGCAAGATTCTTGTTCTTGTGGTACATCTGAAACAAGCGGTGATTGCGATTCTGATTCTGATGATCTCGCTGCTGTCGTGTCAATTATCCTTCTAGTGGTAATTATTGGCGTGATAATGCTTTTTCTACCTGAAATCATTGCTTTTTCATTGTTTACTATTGGCTTAGTTGAAGCGGGCGTCATTTTGGTGTTTGATGTTTTCACTCTAGGGTTTTTTCATGATGAACTCTCTCAGACTAGAATTGCTGTATTTGAAGCATCTGAAGAGCAGATAAAGGCTTTTTATCGAG
>JAJRXH010000006.1 GCA_024276395.1 archaeon | reverse complement strand
CGTAATAACATTCTAATTGGCCCAAAGGCTGGCATGCCCTTCATCCATTGCTCATCATAACGCCTTGAGTATACAGGATTTTCCAGGAATCCCGCGTCAATCACGGCAACTGTGAGAATGACATTTAGTCCGAGATGCTTTGAATCACTAAGATAGGCAACGATGATGCCTAGCGTTGAGAAGATCAAGCTAGAGAGGAAGAGACTGATGAGGTATCCAAGATAATCTTTTGGCGTAATCCAATATGTAGAGAGAGCGGCGACGAGGATCGTGACGATGCCATTAATGAATGCTAAGAGACTGATGAGAGAAGCAAATACGGTGACAATAGAATAGCCGCTAATTTTTAATCTAGGAATGAGTTGTTTTAGTTCGTAGGTAGCGAAAAAGCTTACTATGGCCGTGACTAGAGCAACTGCCGTGACGGAATATAATGCGACGATTACCTCGTCGGCGTCTGGGAGTGGAGTGATGAGTTTTCCATCGAGTTTAAGAGGGAGACTAGTTGTCGGTGCGCTAGCAGAAGCTGCGATGATGAGGAGAATTGGAAAAATTGTGATGATGAGGATCAAGCTTCGTTCTCTAAAGAGGCTTTTTCCGTGATATTTCATCAGAGTGATGATGCCGTTCATTGTCTTTCACCTACCGTTAGAGAGCGCATTCGCTCCTTGATTTTGACCTTGGTTAACTGAACTAAAGCGAACAAGATCAGTGCATAAAGTATTGAATAAAGAATTGGCGTGAGATTGTTTTCAATGGGTGAACCAATGAAGGCCGCATCAAGGACTAGTTGAGTGGGCCAAAAGCCTGACACGTAGTAAGTCCAAGATTGCAGATAGAGTTCTTCTCCCATGGGATTGCTGAGAAGCATCAGATCAATGAATGATGCAAGTAGGACAATCAAAGTTCCTTCCATCATTTTAGGATATAAATTTCCAATGAGGTTGCCTACAGCTGCATAAATCAATGTGGTCAAGATAACAGCAAGATACATTCCAAGCATTTCTTTCGGTTCATATAGAAGGATCGTCAAAATGGTTGTAGCAATGGATGCAATGATCAGAAAACTTAGTAAAGCCATCATCACGGCAATGTTGATGGTCCTTGGACTATATCCAGTTAACCGGAGTCGCTTGGCAATCTTTTGATATTCTGCCGTGATAACAAAAGAGAAAATCCCAGCGGTGATTGCCATTGCCGTGAGACCTCCAGTGATCACGTGAACATCTAACATGCTGGCACTTATTTTCGTGCCGTCGTGAAGAGAAAAGGTCATTGGAATG
The DNA here is from genome assembly GCA_024276395.1 of archaeon. Lineage (GTDB taxonomy): Archaea > Asgardarchaeota > Heimdallarchaeia > Hodarchaeales > S146-22 > JAJRXH01. The sequence goes on along the minus strand of JAJRXH010000006.1, from coordinate 453 downwards.
TCTGCAGTAATCCACCAAATAGAGATGAGAGTAACAACGGGAAGGATGAAACAGCTGAACACGATTGTCTTCTGTCGAAGGAGATTAACAAGAAGGTTCTTCGATAAAAAAACACTTTTAGTAATCACGTGCATTCCTCCATTCGGTCAATGCAGCAGACGGGGCAATCTTGTTTCGTGCATCCTTGCAATCGCTTGTTAATTAGGTGAAGGGACCTCGTAAACTTTGTTTGGTCTTCGATGAGATGACTCACGATGAGAATGGCTTTTCCTTGTTGTCGTAATTCATTTTGCAATTCCCAAAAGGCAAGAAAAGATCCATAATCCATTCCTTGATACGGTTCGTCAAGTACCAATAAATCTGGATCTCCTAAAAGAGCTATTCCGAAATTAAGTTTTTGTGCCGTTCCACCACTTAAATTTTTGACTAGGACGTTTTCATATTGCTCGAATT
>JAJRXH010000549.1 GCA_024276395.1 archaeon | reverse complement strand
CTTCCTTCTTCATCTTTCCTCTCCTTTTTTCCATTGCACGTTTGATGCCGTTGCCTCTCCTTGCAAGCATCGTGATTTTAATGAAGAAGGCCTTTCCAGTTTTTGCTTGTAGGAACTACTTGTCCACTTTCCTCTTTATTTTTAATAATGCACTCGCCATCACGTCGTCGCCTTTCCTTGTCTTCTTGCTCGTCAATGATGAGACGAAGAAGGCTCGCGTCTATCCTGCCCTCAGCAGCTATTGTGACATCACGCGATGACTAGTTTTGTATCGGCAAGATCTATCTTACCATGTTAACTTTGGGATGCTAATTTTAAAAGCGTTGTCTTGTAAGAGAAAGTTTTCTTAGCCTTCTAACACTTTAAGTCCCTTTTCTGTTATTTTCCACGATTCTATCGATTGTATGTACTCGATGTATCCTTTAGCAGAGAGTAACTCCAATAAATATTTGATTTCATCCACTCCAGGCCATTCCTTTCCACTAACCTCATATAACTTCTTGATTTCTCCCATTATAGCAATCTCATGCATCACTCCAATATCTCTTAGAAGTTCTAAAATCATGTACGCATCATTTGGCAAGGAATCTGTCATAAGAATAACACTCCACACCGTTTTGTCAAAATTCATACTCACCCTAACATTTCAAGACATCTTTTTTAAGTCAATCTGTTACCTTGTCGACAAATCGAAGAAGGGCTAATGTGTTTTCGTGAAAAAGTAACAACATCATAAAATTTTAAGCAAAACAAGGGACTCTCGGTTTTTGATTTGACACTCACCGCTCTAAAGAGCAGTGCTTTCTTAGCGTACAACTAATGGTAAAAACTGAATAATTTCTTTTCGCACATGTGGTCATCACGATCAATAATTAGCTGGGATGTTGGACAACACGTGAAATGTAGCGTGAAAGAAAAAAACGGGGATCTTTTCCAACCAAGAGCCATCTTTGTTAAGATGAAAACGCCAAGACCATTCCAAAATAATAAAGGCAAATAATCACGTGAGCCAGCAAGTACCAACATCAAGAATACTTTGAAATGAATCGCACGATCAATCAAATCTGTATCTCATACGGTTCTCTCACATTCAAAGCTTTTATAGAATGTTAGAATAGAATTTAATGAAGAGAACATAACGATGAGTCCACAACCGAAAGGGGGTAAATGGATGGTTAAAGGACCAATATGTAACTTTTGTGCAAAAACTGGAATGTTATGCCCGAAATGTGAATCCAAGCTAAAAAATGGTGAAGTTCCCCAGGTAGCAGTCAATCTAATGAAAAACCTACAAGAATTAGAGAAAAAATGGCCCTTACTTCAAAAAGTTGAGATTCGAAACATTTTCATCATCCAAGGCAAGCTACTTCTCGGAGTAAATAAGAGTTCAGCAAGTTTATTATCTAATCACGTGAATTTACTCGAAGAAATCAAGCAACGTCTTCGAATGAACGAGGTAATGGTAATTCCTGTCTTGAATAACATCAAGAAACAAATAGCTGCCATTTTTCATCCGTATCACGTGAATGGAATTGATCAAGTTTTCGTCCCTGGTGGACTCGAAGAAGTTCGAATTCGCATTCAAGTCCCAGAATCACATGGAAAACAACAAGAGGATATCACTAACTACGTGGAATTCTTAGCAGAAGTGACCAAGCTCTTCCTCAAGACTCCAGTGTCAGTGCTTGTCGAAACGTGAAGATGCTGAGTAATTTAATATCAACTTTAATCCTGTTTAAAGTTAGAAAACGATAACATTGAAAAACTGAAAGAAAGAATGAAGAAAAGATTGCAAAACCCGTGATTTCACGTGATCGATGCCTTTCATTCAGGCTAGCTGCTAAGAATATCTCTCCTTGATTTTCATCAATACCAGTTCTAATTCTTTTTTAGATAAAGTTTTTCTGTTCATGTGTCTCAAAATCTCGGCCGAATTACGAGAAATGATCTCAGCCATCTCTTCCAAATAATTCCGCATCAATTCGAGCGCTCCCTTCTCAATGCGAGTTCCAGAAGGCAAGTGCTTTCGTAGCAAGCGATCAATCGACGATAATGGTATTTCTGGCATAAAATTCACCATATTCCTTCCAATTCAATCAAGCGTTCAGATAGCTGGTTGCCAACCAAAGAACAAGAATGACAATACTAAATTTGCAAGGAAGAGAAAAAGCATTGCCATTCGAATGGTAGAGTGCAAGTTATTACGTCGTGCATACTCAATTCGGTTTAACAAGATTTGGAGAAACTTGTCACCATCAAGCAGTGGAATGGGTAATAGGTTCATCAGTGCCAGGATGAGACTTAGCAGAAAGGAGTATACCAAGACTTGATAATAGTGGAAGGGTAGGGATAACGGCAAAAATGGTAATCTAGGCTCATAATAATCCCAGGTCACGATTCCCATAAAGCCCGTCCCGGGTTTAGGATCTTCTCCTTCTGGAATGGTAACATCCGGACGTACATCCGAAATCAAGGTAATATTCCGTCCATCCAGCAATGATATTTTCAGTTTCATGTTTGGAACTAGCACGGTTTGTACAAACTCGATGAATTGAACTTTATTGCGAATGGGATACGTCACGTTATCTGCAGTAATGGCAACCATAACCATATCTGCCCTCAATCCAGCACGGGCCGCTGGTGTTCCCTCACGGACGTCAATTATCAAGACCCCAGAAGGATCTGGATTATAAAAGCCAATCATTGATAATTGATACAATGGCGTAATGAGAACCGTAAACAACACCACTGCCAAGACAACATTGGAAAATGCACCAGCAGCAATGACCCGTAATTTAGAACGATCTTTAGCACGTTCAAAACTCTTCTCGTCTGGTTCCACGAATGCTCCAAGGAAAATCAGGAAAAATGAAAAAATTCCCGTGCTCTTTAATTCAATGCCATCAACGCGCGCTGAAATCCCATGAGCAAATTCATGAACAACTGCACTAATCAAGATAGCTATGATGACATAAGGAAGCACGTCCAAGGAAATGGTTACTCCTGGAATGATGGGGACTATTCCCACGGGTTGCACGGAGCTAGTAGCATTACCAGTCAAAGATTGACCACTACCAGCGGCACTTGGTGTACCAATGAAAAATAATACAAGGTTCACGAGAAATAAGAGAACGCCAAAAATCATTAAAATGAAAGCAAATCCTATCCCCACATCAAAAAACAATCGCCAAAAGAATCGACCCTTGGAAGAAATCCAATCAATCAATGAATTTAATCTTGTCGTGCGGAAAAGTATGTATAAAGGACTTACTTGAGGATTTTTTGAGTGAAGATAACGAGTGCTCAATGCACTTACCAAGAATATCCAAGCCACTATCAACAAAGTCAAAAAAAACAACGAATCCATCTTTTTGCTACTCCTTTTTCGCCTCCGCTGCCAAGATACCGTGCAAACAAAAAATCTTTAATTGTTTGCATATGTGCTCTATCATGAAATGATTCACATCATCCCCATCCAAGATCTCCCAATCATCAAGGAAGGAGACGATTTAAAATCCATAATATGGGAAAAACTCCAAAATCTTCCATTAAAATCAAAAGATGTCATCGTGATCGCACATACCATCGTATCAAAAGCTGAGGGAAGAATTTGGAATATAGATCAAATCATTCCAAGTCAATTTGCAATCAACTGGTGCCAACAAAATGGGAAAGACCCAAGAATCGTCGAGCTTGTGCTCAGAGAGGCCAAATCAATCGTGAGAATGAATCAAAATGTGATCATCACGGAAACACACAGTGGATGGATCTGTGCTAACAGTGGAATCGATCAAAGCAACGTCCCCCTTAACCATGCCATCGCACATCCCAAGAATCCAGATGAAACTGCGAGAAAGTTACGAATATTTTTCGAAGAGAAATCTGGAAAAACACCCCTCGCAGTCATCATTTCAGATAGCTTCGGAAGAGCCTTGCGGAGAGGCATCATCAATGTTGCCATCGGATGTTCCGGCCTTGATCCGCTCCTTGATCTAAGAGGAAAGGCACGAGACCTTCACGGAAGGACACTTAAAAGTACCATCATTGCTGTTGCTGACGAACTCGCTGCAGCAGCTGGTCTTGTTATGGGACAAGCTAATGAAAAAATACCAGTCGTTGTCATTAGGGGATATGATTTCGTCCCTAATGAACGCGATGCAAAAGTTCTCATTCGATCTCGTGAAGAAGCTTTGTTTTGGTGATCAAGCTAATGAAGAACGGAAAAAATCAACATTCTGGAAGGTACATTGCAGTGGAAGGCATTGATGGCGCGGGAAAGACGACCATAATCTCTTTCATCAAAAAATATCTCGAAAACAAAGGATTAGATGTTCTACTCGTTCAAGAACCGACAGATGATGATATCGGCAAGCTCATTCGGAGACGAAAAAAGATCACACGAGATGATCGAAATGACCAACTAATATCCAGTCTTGATGAAATAACAGAAGCAAGAATTGATGCACTCCTATTTGCCGCAGATAGACTACAATTACATTATAAAATCGTCAAACCTTCATTAGATTCTGGAAAAATCGTCCTTTCTGACCGTTCTATCTATTCTAGTTTTGCCTACCAGACTTGCCAGGGTGCTGACTTGAAATGGGTCGAGAAAGTCAACAATTTTGCTCTTAAACCTCACGTTGTTGTCTTGCTAGATTGTCCAGTAGACATTGCACTAGGAAGGCTAAAAAATTCTGATTATCGCGAGAAATTCGAGAATCACGAATTATTATCGTGCGTGAGAGAACAATATCTCTATTTAAGCAAGAAAGACAACAATTGGATCATCATCAATGCTGAAGAAAGCATAAATGACGTGGAAAAGGAAATAGCTTCAATACTAGATAACTTCATTTCCCCTCCTTAGATGATGCTCAACCAATTTCGCGAAATTCTTATAAACGACGAGTTCGCATTTCCCACATGTAACAAGTGAGGCTCAAAGATGGGTTTTCTAGCAAAAAGAAAACTTAAAAAAGCTGATGGAAAAGTTAATGAGGCTCGACAATTATTACAACAAGGAGAATTCCAAAAAGCAAAAAAATTATTCTCAGAAAGTGCCAAGCTCTTCGAAGATTCGCAACAGAGAAAAGCAGCTCTCATTTGTAAGGGCTATGTCTACATATGCGACGGAATGATGGAATACCAAAAAAAGAACTTTCTAGAAGCTGCAAAATTCTTCGGAAAGGCAAACGTGGAATTCTCTGGTGCTCTTGCATCACTAAATGAATTAGAAAAGAACTCGAGGTCTCCAGCTAAAAAAGCGGTTCTTGAAGCGCGAAAAAGACAAGCCGAGTGTCTTCTCATCGTTGCAAGGGAAAAAGGTACCCAATCTGGAACTGATGATCAAACGAGCTTGTACGAGGCAGCACGATTTTATGAGTCAGCTGCTACCATTCTTGAAAGTTTACCGACCGATGAAGCAAAAAAACAAGCAATCGATGCACGAGCGCATGCTCTCTTGCAGCGTGCAGCCATTGCCAAGGACATGGCCGAAAAATCACGATTACTCTCTGAAGCTGCTGAGAAATTTAAGATCATTGGGAAAGCTAACCCTCTCATCGAAGCACATGCCAGGAGAGCTGAGGGAGAAGCTCTCATTCATTCAAAACCTAAAGATGCACTCCAGTCCTTCAAGCAAGCATACGATCTATATCTGAAGGCTGGAAGAGAAGATCTAGCGCAGAAAATCACCAAGAAACTGGAAGAAATAAAAGAACGAATTGAAGAGTATCGTTAACATCGAAATCTATTTGGTACTTTATCCTATAGAGTTATATCATCAAGTACTTGGTGGGATTTCCCGAACAGTACTGTACTCTAACCCGTGCAATCGTGCGCATCGCATTAAATGATGAATGAATGATTAATATGAAACATGAAAATAAAAGGTAAGAGCAAGACAACAGCAATAGAGATCTCAAGATAGTTGAGTGAACAAAAAATGACGCCTATGAAGAAAAAGTAAATTATTGCTGAATGACGAATCTTTCACCAATGATGAGTGACAGGCGGTCTGAGGCGTCACTTCCATTGCGTCTTAAATTTCCATTCACCCGACAAGAGAAAATCAGATCTTAATGCTATAATTGAAGCAAGTGAATCAAGAAAACACGCTTGATAAACTCTAATAAGGTTAGATCGGGGTTTTACCATGTTAAACTTTGAAAGATGCATCAAAAATATTCCAGCTAAATGTCCTTATTACTATCGAGGTAATGAATGGAAAACCTTCGTGCGAGTCCTAATTTTAAGCATGTTGATCATTGGGAGCGCATTATCTACCATTGCTTTCTTTACGGCTTCTGCATCATCATTTACCACCACTCACGATCCCAATACTCAATCAGATGGAACAACCACTGATAAGCAGACCATTCAACAACATGATTTAAGAAAGGGAAGGTATTGGGATACTACTAGCACGATCAATGAAAATCATCCTTTTGTTCAATTTAAAAAGTTGAATGACGGAAATGATTATCTGAATACTATTAAAAATGATAAAGTCTCGAATCCTACACTTGGAATGCAAAATTTCACGACTCTCACGAACGGATCAACAATACGGGGCGGGGAATCCATCCAAATATCAGGTCGCGTCGTCCTAAAACTTGACCCAAATGACCCCAGGCTCGATGTCACGCCCGTAGGACAAGTCATTCACGTTTACATCGGTAGTGAGACTGATCCAAATAAAAAGATCACGGCCAATGCGACTATGATCAATACTTATTGGCCAAATGGTCCTGTCATTACCAATGGAACAGATGCAGATGGAGATGGCATTCCAGACGATGCTGATCCGACAAGACCTCTCTACTCTAACACCGCTGGCTTCTTTGAAGGTCATTTTGTTTTTCCCAATCAGGCTGACTGGCCAAATTTTGGCATCACTTCAGGAAGTAGTATCACCATCTATCTAAGATATGAGGAGAACAAAACTTTAAAGGAGACTGGTTCTGGCATTGCTAATACTGGAAACTTTACCTTAGCACGAGTCACTGTTACCGTATCATCAGTCGGCACCATTGTCGAAGATTCAAACACTCCATTCCAAGGAATAGCAAGCAAGATGAAAAAAATACGCCCTGGAGAGAATGCCACAGGCCAGATCAAGACCATATCAACAGCAAATGATCCATTGCCAAACGTTCCACTCCAATATCGGATGAGAAATAAGGACACGAATCAAGTATACCTTCCAACAGATATTAATTCAATCCTAAAAATGACCGTCTCGCTACCAATCCAAACAGATTCTTCTGGACTCGCGGTAGTTAATCTCATTACCACCTTACAATCACCAACTGGAAACTACTCCCTTGAAATCATTGCAAATTTCACGGGATATACGGATAATAATGGTGTTTCCTACTTTGGAAGCAATTACGATGGCCAAAATGAATCAACTAATTTTGCGTTATTACAGCTTAATTTCACGCTCACTGATAACACGGCCAAGGACACGATGGATATCTCAATTTCCGTGACACCTCAAGTAGCTCTTCTCACGGAAACTAGTACCACGACACTTTCCAACATTACCGTGACTGTGAACGTGAATAGCTATTGGTCATCAATCGGAACTTATCAGATACCGAATTTAATTGTAAACATCACGATTACTAATAATTCTCCAGTTCTTCAGCCCATCACGTTCGTGGATGCCTTTAACATTGGAGCCAACATCAGCGCTAACGGTAAAAGCATTAGTGCATTCACAGATGGGAGTGGACAAGTAAGAGTGTCCATTAACACCACGTTTCCAGATTTTTTTGGACCAGGAGATGCCATTATCGGCTTTTCCGTTACTGTCATTAATCCAGAAACTAGTAAACTTTCACCAGACTATAACATCCCACCACAACAGCCCCATATATGGATAGAACAGTCAAGAACTCGAAGTGGGCAAGCCTCCGTTCATCCCGATTATAATGTTGGAACCATAACCATTCAATCCTTACCTAAATCCACCATTAGGCCTGGTGAAAGCATTAACATTACTTATCTTGTAAAAGATCAAAATAACAATCCTCTCCCAGGAATTAGGGTTTATCTCAATTCAACAATCACCGATCCTGGAGTTTCTGTTGTTCCTTACGGAACTTTCACTGATCTGAACGGAATAATCATTTTTAATGTCACGACTACCTATGGGGTCACCACTGAAGATCCCAATGGAATTCCACTTTCTTTTGATGTAGTCGCTGATTTTGAAAATGATTCCCAAAACTTTTTAATTGGGACGTTCCACGCAGGAACCTCCACGTTTGCCCAATATAATAAAACTTGGTCAAAAGCAACAACTAGCTTGACCATCAAGGCCATTTACAATTACATAACTGTCAATATTGCTGTGAATGATACATCACCACGCCCAGGTGATGCCATCCTCGTCACTTTCACTCTCAAGAACGGAACCACCAACTTGGCAGGATATGATTTAGCACTCACTATCCTGACTGGTAATGTCAATGGCTCCGTCTCCTATACTGCCACCGTGATAACTGGAACATTCGTGCAAGGAAACACCTATGTCACAAGTGGTGGAAAGCTCGTCATTGAATATGATACCAATTATCCGGGCACCACGAAATCTGCAGACTTTAACATTACTGCCATCATCACGAATACATCGCTAAAAACCGTCTTCCCGATTTCTGATCCAGTTCTGCGATGGAATGTCGGACAATATCTCAATACGAGTGGTGGAAACACCGTACTAACTCGTGGTTCTTATTCAAACGATACCGTGATTGTCTCTTTTACTCCACAATACCGATATGCAGATGTCGCTGCTACTTTCACGCCAAATCCCTCTCCCGCAAACACCACGGTTACTGTGCAAGCCACCGTATTCCTAAAAAATGGTGGAGAAAGAGTTCCTAATATCAATGTCCGACTAATCCCAAGCACGGGCATCCCCTCAACTAACATCACCATGATTACTGACCAAGGAACAACAGATAGCAATGGTATCGTTACCTTCTCTTTCATCACCGCAAACCAATACTTATTAGACAAAGGGATCTATAACTTTTACATCATCGTGGACCTAGAAAATGACACCACAACATTTACCACAGAAAACAATGGAAAAAGAATATCTGGCTACTTCATTAACGGAACCTCAAGCAATGGCTTATACACGAATAACACCTTCCAACTTGAAGTAATTTGGATAGATACGGTGACCATCAGCATCACAAATGTTAACGATGCTTCTAACCCCGATGCCGGGTCTAATGGAACTCATTACATTGCTTACCGTCAAACATCCGATTTGACTGTTACGGTCAATTACATTCAACAAGACGGAAGTCCGCTGGGAGGCGTTAGTGTTACCATCAAGTTGTATCAAGCTGATGGTACATATATCAATGATCTAACCACCGTAACCACGAATGCCTCTGGTTTAGCAACGGTATCTGGCATCTTCCTTCCATCGACCATTAGAGTAGGAACCTTCATGTTAGTACCTGTTCCACAAGGAATAAGTAACGTATTACTCAGTAACCAGACTTTTGTGGTTCGATCTGGATTAAATATCTCAAATCTTCAACATTCCATAAAAGGATCCATCTTTACTGCTTATTTCGTCGGCAACAAGATCAACATCACGGGATTCGTACTAGATGACCAAAATCAAGTGATTACGAATTCCAATTACCCCAATTCGGCAGGTAATCTCGTGGGAAAAATTAAAATTCTACTCGTGGACGGTAATAATCTTGCAACTGCACTCATCAGCAAGCAAATCGCTATCTTCAACACTACTAATGGACAATTTATCCTTAATAACATCCAAATCCCGACAACTTTCACTGGTTCATCCATCAGAATTAACGTAAGCATTGAAACTAATGTTGATGTTGACTTATTTCGTCCAACCACGGTTACAAGCAATGTCATCAACGTGTATCAAGATATATCATGGAACTCTATTACGATATCCTTCAGCAATGACACTAACAAGCTCATTTCCACCAATAATACTCAAATTACCTTGATTGGATTCACTAACCGAAATTTCAGCCTCATCATCACCATCCTAGACAACCATGGACGTGCTTTAGACAGTATGACCCTAATGATAACGTGGAAATCTTTTCAATTATATGGCACCACGAATGGTTCAGGTACTGCCATTTTCAAGAATGAGAACGTGTTAACTTTCACTGGATACAGTAATGAAACCAATACCCTAGAAATAGTCCACATCTTACCCAATTCCACGGTTCTTTCCAGCAATCGTTTTCTCATCACTGCTAACTTCAAAGTGTTCGACAAAGCTGCGCCAACAATCAGTTCCATCAATGGTCTGACAAACAACAGCTTCCAGTCAATTAACCCAACAACCCAATTAATCATCAATGCCACCATAGAAGATCTTCCAGTTGGGGATTCCACGAACACATCCATTCAATCAGTTACCTTCATCTTTCTTGATGCTTCTGGCTCCCAATTATTCACGGTCACGCCAATTCAAAGTAGAAATACTTACAAGGTCATCTTTGACCTCAATAACCGAACGCTTTTCCAGCAAAATGAAGAAATACATTTTGTCATCGTAGCCACGGACAACGCTGGAAATACCAAGCAGTCCGACCCAATCATCTTTTACGTGGACTTTACAGCACCTAATGCCATCTCTTTAGAGGCGATGAACATTACCAATGACGGCTATGCTATTCCAGATAAACCTCTCCAAGATGGTTTCAGCATCAACATCACCATCTCCGATGAAACATCAACAACAACTCAGAAGGCCATCACCCAACAAAAATCTGAAGGAGTGGACGTGAATGCCCTGATTTTAGTACTAAAGAGCGGAAATTCCCTACAGCGTCTTAGCCCATCTCAAGATTACACGATCCGGATCATCAAAAGAAACGACGCCAGCGTGACCATTCAAATCATTCTAAATATGACACGAATCATCACTTTACAAGAGTCCCTAGGTCTCCCCATTGAATCGACCTGGGAATTATTAGTCAACGCCAGTGATCTTGCTGGTAACAGGCCAGCATCCCTCCTAAGTGCTAGCATCACGTTTAAAATCGATCAACAAGCACCTGATCTAGACACCCTACAAGTAATCCCCAAACCTTCTCAATACCAGGGAGAAGATGCCTATTTCGTCAACAACACGCAAGAATTCCTTTTTGAAAACGTGACCATTCTTGATCAAGGAACAGGCGTACTTAAGATCACCTTAATCGTGAACGTGGGAAATGACACTCAAATCATCACCTTTTCCAAGATAGGTAGACAATCTTGGCAAGCTACAAGTTCTCTAAACTTCAGCAGCATCATTGAACCTACGCAACTCACGGGAGAGTTTCAATTCACAGATTATATGAATAACACGGCAAAATATACCATCAGATTCATCATCAGCGTGCAACAAACAACAGCCACGACACCACCAAGTAGCATTCCCCCAACAACTTCTACAACACCAAATGGTGGTGGAATAGGCGGTGTTCTCATTGAATTCTTCGTTTCCATAATAATGATTTTCGGTGCCGCTGTCTCTGGCATAATCACGGCAAGGTTCGTTGAAATCATCAGAAATCGATACTTCTCCACACCAAGATAATGTAAAAAGATAAAAAAATCCTTATAAAGAAAGATATCCGATAGAATCAATAGAGGAATGAATTTCCGTGAGGGATTTACCCTAATCAAAAACAATTGTTGATTAACTTCCACAACAAATTCGCAGGTTAATCCACGATTAATTAGAATAAAATCTTGCGTAACCAAAGAAAAGAATAATGAAAACGATGTGAATCACAAAAAAGGAGTGATTAATGGTGTTAAATATCGTCTCCAACCTAATATTGGCTCAAATCAGTCCTGGATTGATTTTGGTAGCTCTCATCGTCTTCATCATAGCCGCCGTGGCTTATTACTACCGAGATGCACTGCGTGAATTATACAATGAACGGTTTGGCGTGCCTCAAAAATCAATAATTCAACAACAAATAGAAAATGATCTAGTGAGAATGCGACAACTTTCCCGCGAACAAAATTTCAAGGAAGCAACGATCGTGATGTGGCAAACATTACAAAAAGCCGCCGCTGGATATCTGGGAATGCGAAGAGCCCCAGCTCAGACGCCACGCCAATTTACAGTCCAAATCATCGCAGCTAATCCAACAGCCTCGAACTTACGTTCTGTCGTGACACTATATGAACGCGCCAGATATTCAGACCTCCCCATTTCTGGACATGAATTCAACCAAGCATTTGCAGCCTTTCATCAATTTCTCACATCAATGGCAACCACGAAAGCTGCTGAAGAAGCTGAAGCTGAATAAAAGTAATTAACTGAAAGAATCAACCCAACCCACATTATCTCCAATAAAGAAAGAATTGATACTTCCGCTCAATTCACGCTGCTCTTCAAACAAATTAT
>JAJRXH010000548.1 GCA_024276395.1 archaeon | reverse complement strand
TTGGACTCCCGAAGGCATCGCAACATCGCGGGAGATCACCATTGATGGTTCAACAAACTACCTGTACGTTACGGGGCATCATTCGGATCGCGACCACGGGTTTCGTCCCTTCATCTTGAAGGCTGATAATAGGGGCAACATCTCGTGGAGCACGTTCATCACGGTGCCCACTCCACCTAATGAGACACAGTCAAGTGCCGCACAGGCCATTCTTGTCGATGACGAAGAACAGAGCCTCTACGTGGGGGGTGTAGCGGTTATGAATCGTTCCGCAGCTGGTCTCGCTGCCGTATGGAAATTCTGGAAGTCACGTGATCCTTACTTGCCAGATTTATCCCCCTTGTCTTCATCACCACTTAATGGTCGAAGGACGTGTCTTGAAGGACCAGCATCCAAAAACAATGCGATGTTGGAAGGTGACCATGGCTACATTTATGACGACATTCGTATCTATGGAGTCGAGGAAACGGTTCTGTACTTCCTCGGGATGCTTGCTTTGGTGGTGGTTCTAGTGTGGATCGCCATCAAGCTTCGAAGACCACCGAGAGAGGTGAAGTGAAATTACTCCTTTAAATTCGATAGTTTCACTGGATCACTGAAGGGAAGTGCAACCAATTTGGTCTTCTCCTTCAAGTAGTCATTAGGAAGCGGTTGGATGATCACGAGATCTTGAAATCGGGAAAATAGGACGGATAGACACGTCAGAATTCCAACTTTAGAAGCGCATGGCGATAATCCTTGAGAATATGAGGACGTTCAACTGGAGACGAAGAATGCCGACGTGAGATGTGAACTTGAAACGCGACTGGTAACAACTCATCTCCATCGCAAGCGCGATCTTGCCTGAAGCAGAACAACTCGCAGCCACGGTCTTCGTCACCTTAAGGATGATAAGAGACAATTAATGAAAGCAAAAGATTATTTTTTTCTGAATCTTTTTCTCTTTCCGGATACCGACGTCGACGAATTTTTTGGCTAATTTGTAAGCGCCGTGTGGCGTATACTGGAGTCCGTGTTCTAATAGTGTTTCATGTAGTTCATTCTTGGAAAAACACGTCTTAGCAGCTAGCTTCACTAGCACTTCTGGTTTCTCAAGCAGTAACAAGCGAATCGATTGATATCGGAGGTCATTGATGGAAAGAATGACCTTAAGAGATCCAGGATGTCTTTTTAATGCAGAAGATAAATATTTTATCTGTTCTTTCCGCCAATGAATGACTCTCATACTTGACTTTAGTTCTTCGTTGACCTTTAAGGCACGTTGATGCTCCTTCTCTATTTCAGTTAATAGCCGATTCCAGTATGCAGCTTGCTTGGAGCTCACGTTTAGGTTTAATAAGTGAATCATACCTTCAATTCCCACGATCACGTGTAATTTTCTTTCCAGCTCTTCGAGAGCATTTCTTCGATCAGTTCTCTCTTTAAGTTGCCTTAAGATTATTTTTTTCATTTCAGTTAGGGTCATGTGTGAAAACGCCACCCACAACCAAAACTGGTCGTATTGCAAAGCTAATAGATAATCAAGATCCTTGTCTTGGATGGCACCAATCGTCAATTTCACTTCGCCTACGATAACTTTACCAGCCATGGAAAAAGAAAAGTCTGGTTCGATTTTTTTATTTGTCCCTACTTCTTCTTTCTTCTTAATTTTTACAGAATCGATAATACTCTGATCCAGAGCTTGTATGATGACCTCAAAAGCAAGAAATTCCCATTCCGTGCCCAAGTCGAATAAACTTTGCGATAATTCACCACCTTCAGGTAATTCCCTCTTGAAAATCCCGAACTTATGCAGTCTTTTCTGAATGGCACGACGACTAACGCCACAATGATAAGCTATCTGAGTGATTGACCAATTCTCCTCAATGTACTTCTTCCGAAGCCATTCTGTATCATTATACAAGTCAAACGTACTAGGAAGTTGTGGTTTCTTGTAAATGTTGAGCTGTTTTAATCTCTTTCTAATTGTTGATCTTCTTTCACCACAAATTCTTGCTATTTCTGAAATTGTTAGCTTATCCTCTAGGTAAGCTTTTTTGAGCCATCCATCATCAAAACATCTCGCTGTTGACTTGTAAGATTGAAGTGTTGGAGATGTCGGCATTTCATACAAGCCATATTTAATGAGGTAGGTTCTCACGGTCGCATGTGACACTCTTAATGATCTAGCAATGTCGCCAATTGATCTTCCTTTTTTCAAAAACTCTTCTTTCAGGTATTCTTTGTTTTTATACAGTGGGATAGGACTTTTTTTCACTTTATTAACAGAAGATGAAACGGTGAAAGAATCAATTTGAGAAGGATTATGGCCATGAAATTTTGATAATTCTCTTATCTCGTTCTTTTTTGATTCTATTCGATGAGACGGTGATTCAGATTTCCCCGATTGTCGAATCTTTAACCAGCAGTTAGGTCCGTACCCACGTATCCTTGATTTCTGAGATTTTAATGGTCTATCACATAATAAACATCGATCATGCAACTTTAAAATGGTAGGTGACATTTATTTTTCGCCTCTTTAATGGAACAGGTGGAATATTTTTGTTAAATTAGATCACAAGGCATTTAATAATGGGATAACTCCTCCGTAGAACATTAAACAATTTATTAGACGATATGTCTGCCTTATGACAAATTTTTTTAAGAAAAAGTGTCGGTAACGATAACTAGAAAAAATATCAATCAAGACGGACATTTATCATTATGTTCAGCAATATAGGAGGCGTTTTGGAGAGAATCTAGGTGTACCAAGATCGCCGAACTGAAGATCCAGGTGTTCCGCGTTCAAATCGCGGCTGCGGCACCACCTTCGTTTTCTTATGATGGATGTCAGCATATTTTAGATGTTGATGAAACTTATTTAGTTTAATTAAAGGACGATTAATACTTTTTCTTCGTGACCATCCTCTTCTCTCAGAATCGAGAGTAATTCACCATCACGAAGAATTTTCTTTCCAGTTTGATTATCCAATTCTGAGAGATGTATCATCATTTCATTTCGGCTTATCCAAAGGTTCGTCGATCCATATCGCTTGTGTAATGCTTCTCTGAATGCTTCTATTGATGATGCTTGAATTGTTATCATTCTTGGAGGATTGACGGTTTCTGAGCAAACGGGACAATTAATATCTGGTGTCAAGTCATAAGTAATGTAGGTACTTGTCAAACCTGCATACACGGTAAGAGATGGCACGCGAAACAACTGTTTTGCTTCTAATGAATTAAGAACTCGAGAAGTTTTTGAGTTTAATTCTTTTTTTTTGAGCAAGAAGATAATTTTGATGATTTCTTGAGTTTGAGTAGCTGCTATCAAGGCATTCACTGAAATGATGCTAGGTACGTGATGAAGTAACATTTCTAGAATTTCTTCTCGTTCAAATGGGTGATAACCGTATTCTCTAGCGATGTTATTAGCAATTTCCAATAGATGGTCAACATCTCGTGCATTTTCTTCTTGGATGTCACGTGAATGCATTTCATGAAATTGATACCATGCCTTCCAGGCGCAATGCTCTCTTCTTCTTGGAATTCCGACAAAAGTGCATGGTTCGTCGACTATCCGTGTTTCATCAGGTGGTTCCGGTGAATGACAAGCTAGACAGGCCGTGTTTTTGGGAATTACTACTTGGACTTGTCCTAGGTATCCATCGGTAGCGGAATCTACTAGGACCTTGTCATGAAGCACGCATTGCGAATTCATGTATTGGCGGGCTAAAAAATTATCCACGCATCCAACAACAATATCTACCTCCTTGAAAAGTCTCATGGGGGCATCTTGAATCCGTTCTTGATATATTTCTACGGTGATTTCTGGATTGAGAATTTGAATTCGTTCTTTTGCTACTGAAACTTTAGATCTTCCAACATCTTGTTCATGGTAAAAAAATTGGCGATTTAAGTTAGAAAGTTCAATGACATCTGGATCTACTAAAATGAGTTTCCCTATCCCCATTAGTGCTAGGTTCTTGCTAACCTCACATCCAGTGCCTCCAACACCTACAATGAGGACTGATGTTTTCTGGATGACTCGTTGATCCCAAACATTTAGTCGTATTTGCCGTTCATACCGATTCATCTGAAATCCCATGAGAAATCAGTGGTATCAGATCGTAATGGAAAGTAAGAAAAAAGAACGCTTACAAGTATTTCGATCTAATGGCGGAAGTCATTGGCCATATCCACATTTAAACTTGCGCCATCAATCAGTAACGTGTTCGCACTCTTTTTTGTTGTTTTTACATGATTAATTTCATTTTTCAATTAGAAATCGAAAGAAAGCCGCCTTTGATCTTATCTGGAACGATTAACAAGATTGCATCTTCTTGCACATCATAATCACTAAGACGCTTGTTTACATTCAGACGTTTTCCCTTGTACAACAGTGCAATGGGAACGTTTAAAGGTATGTTGAAAGCATCTCGTGCAGCATTTAGAGCTTCATAAACAGTCCCATGATAATTCACGTATTTTACCTGTACTGCTTGATCTGGTGGTTGTTGAGGATCTTTAAAGCGAACCTTGATGAGTTTTTCTGCACTTGGTGATGGACTACTGGTTGGTGTTCGACCCCAAATCACATCATTTCCTTTTGACATTCTTTTTCAACCTCACTACAAGTATTATTTCTTGGTTTTTCGTTCTTGAGATAGAAAGGAGAATTTTTTTGACACTAACACTAATTCTTTTTTTCAGCTTCATGATTTACGCGATCATACGTAAAATGCCCTTTCAATTTCGCTTAATGCTTGAATCAGAGAAATGCGTCCCTTGTTATAATCATCAATGATTCCTTCAATTAGTGGAGGGAAGCGACCTTTCAATTCGATTGGATATTTTTTCTTCCTTTTGATGAAAATGATTTTTTCCTCTCCATCAGTTGCATAAAAAATGACTTTTAGGCCTTTTTTTTCTGGCATGGCCTCAAATTGCTTCATGATTTCTAAGAAAAGTGGATCTTTCTCTACGAATTTCTTTTCCTTCTTTTCTTTTGTCTTTCCGCGAGTTTTCATCATTTTTCTTTCTGTTTCCGTTTCATTGGACTGAATATCTTTAATTCCGCTTGCTTCTTTTATCTTAGATTCCAGTTCTCTAATCACATCTATTGCTTTCGATTCTCCGGGTCGCCATTGACGTAATGTCTTAAGATCGTTAATTGATCCTATTAGATCACGAACGTCTGGTGAAACCTCAATGAAGATTTCCTCGGGAAAATTATCGAGTACGACAAGGATCTGATATAGTTGCGGCCCTACATGCAGGGCGAGTCTTACCTTGCTAATTTCTTCCCCAACAAGTTCACCTGGATAGTGTGCAAGTATTTCTTGCTGCTGCAAGTAAATTTGATAATCACGTTCTGCTAGTTCTTCTTCACTGACGACAAGTTCACCAGTAATGGCATCGATTCGTGGGGGATGATATACGTTCGTGATTTCACAATATTCACATTTTACTGGTTTAGTAAGACTAGGTGCCGCTGGCAATGGCGCACCACAACCATTGCAAGTCACGATTTCGGTTGTTGACATTAAGCCTTCACCATCAAAATATGAGGTTTTATTCATGAATACCTACAAATCTCCTTGTATATATAGGTTACTTGCTCACGTGGAATAAGGATGCTCTAACCCCTAAAATTGGGATGTTTTGTCATAGAAGATTAAGGAGTTGTCAACTTGAGTCGAATCTTTTCGTTCATGTTTTGTACAATGGTGTGACCGGATTTGTAGATGTCAGAAGAATCGTTGATTCTTGAGAGGCATCTATGATTTGTTTCGAAATTCTCATTGTTTTGTTTAGAGTTGTTTGATGTTTTCTGAAATCCTCGGATATTTTCAAATTTAGGACGATTAGTCACGTATCTTGATCATGGTCGTTCGTCACTAATATTTCTGTTTTTCATCCGATTTTTGCTTGCACTTTTGTACATGGGCCATTCTTGATTCTCTGTCTGAGAGTCATTTAGAAATTCCTCAGGTATGATGATGTAAAGGTTTGTGGGGCGTGACCGATGAAAAAGAGGATGTTCTTCCACGAGATATGGGGAGTTTCAATATGGAACAACTAAGAATTCAACTAGATCTCGTGAAAAAATCCTGATTACAACGCGTCTTTAGATCTTTTGAAAATTACGATCGAGTTCGCCATCTTCACTCTCGGTGTGTAGTTAAATTCGATAGAATTGTTTTATTCAGTGAAAAAATGATGGGGAAGTCATTCACTTGTTCTTAGAATAGTCAAACGAGATGCTCCTTGTTAAAAAATCTTTTTAAAGAATGGGAGTGATTGAATGATTCTCTGTTTAGTCTGAATCAAAATCTAATGACTAAAGAACTAACTTGCTTTTTAGTTTTTTCTGATTACTCGCGGAGGATGGTGATCAAGTTTTTTAAGGTGGGAGGTCATTTTTTATTCGTGAGGACAGATGGGTATTGGTTCACGCTTGCGTACAATGACCAAGAAGTTATCTCGGTCATCGACAGATGAAGAACAAGTTTCTATGATTCAAGATTTCTTGACCTCTCTTGAGGAAGCCATTCAGACAATGGATGGTTTCATTGCCGAAATAGAACAAGAATATCAGGAACAGATCATTGAACAACGTCAACTCGTCGATAAGATACTGTCTGTATTGCCTGGAAACTTGAAGCCTCACAAGCTCCGTGAACAGGAACGGAAACTTTTGGAATTAAAAGCATCAAGAGAACGATTGAGAAGAGTGTCTTTGGCATTGCAAGAAATAGAGGATAAATTAACTCATCCTCACGAACTTGATCCTGAAGAACTTGAAGAGTACTTGATCGAAATTTCCTTTCCAGGTGAACAACGCACTACTTCTCAATTAGAGATTATAGAACGAAGAATAGAGAGGTTAGAATCCCATTTTTATGATTCAATGAATCAGTTAAACCAACAATTGACACGGATTCATGAAGCATTGCAGCGGATGATGACGGAGTTAGAAAAACAAGGAATGAAGTTGGATGTCATCACGTTAAAGACAACAGAGGTTGAACAAAGGTTAGAGCGAGTTCAAAAGAGCATGAATAAGATCAGTCGTGCATTGACTGAAAATAAAATCATCCTTGGATTGCTCCTTGGAGCAGTCATTGCCTTGTTGCTTGTCATTCTTGTATGATTCAAGGAATCGACGATGCTTGACAACCACGTGCATGGTTAAGAAAGAGATGAAGACGGATGAGTGTTGAAAAATTAAAAACTCTAGGTAAAAAGATATTGGGCCAATCTAGCGAGCAAGATGAAGAACTTCTAGAGAGTTTTGTCGAAGATCTAGAACTTACTGTACAATCCATGGATGCTTTAATTGCAGAACTTGAGGCATCTTATGAAATGCAAGTGGAATCCAAAAAAACAGGCACTAAACGTCTATTATCGGTACTTCCTTCGCCGTTAAAACCTCAGTTCTTAAAGGTGCAAGAAGACCGATTGAAAGAACTCAAGTTAGCTCGTCAGAAAGTGAAGGCTGTTTCAGAAGCCTTAGAAGGTTTACAATCCTCTTTAGTCACGGTGGATGAAGAAAAAACAGCAGAACTGGGAAAAAGAGTCTATGAATTATCTTATCCGGGTGAAGAAATAATATCCTCAAAACTTGAGGAACTTGAGCAGCGAATGGAGAACCTTGAGCGAAATCATATCAAGGCGATGGAAGAAATCCATCAACAGATGCAGCAACTTCATCATGCATTACAGAGGCTAGCTGTGAACTTGCAAGAACAAGGTGTCAAGATTGAGGAGGTGGAGGGTAAAATTCAAGAGGTTGATTCTCGCCTTGAGAAGATTGAAGGAAAGTTGGAGAAAGTTGTCAAGGCAATGGTAGGAAAAAAGTTCGTTTTGGGTGTAATTACTGGCGTCATTACTACTTTACTCGCCGTAATTTTGCTATTATCAATAGTCTAATGTTCACGTGAACGAATATTGAAAGAAAAGGAAGAGAGTTATATTCATCTCTCTTTTTTGTGTTCTCGTCATTTTCACGCTTGATAATGGCTTGAGGCATTACTAATCGCAACTATTTTATATAACGCTGGTTTGGTGGTGGATGGATGAGAAGGCCTTCTAAGAGATTTTTTTGACAAGAATTCCCCAAAAGCCTTATTCTTCCCCATACCATCGCAAAAAAAGTGAACTAGATATTTTGCTTGCATGTCACTTTCATTAATACTAAAATAAAGTTGCTTGGCTTTAATGGCAAGCTCAAATGATAATTTAAAGATCATCTGAAAAAGTCACATCGAATTTATATACGGATAGAGGTCGTGATGCTTTATGGCCGATCTAACAACAATATTGGAGTCATTAACAGTAAACCCCTGGGAGTCGATGTTATTCTTGATAATAGCAGCATCCTTGATCATTACTGCTTTGCTCGTGATTTATTCGAAGCAGATAGCACATTCTGTTTTTTGGTTGGCAACATTTCTCATTTTAGTGGCAATTACGTTTCTATGGCAATTAAAATCGGAATACATTGCTTTCATTCAACTTATCGTGTATGCCGGAGGTATCGTCGTTCTCCTTTTGTTTGCGGTGATGATTACTGGAAAAGTGAGTGAGTATCCAAAGCATCCCACGGTTGATGATCCCAAGCTAGCTTTTCTTCGTGATACCTTGCTGAGCTTGATGTTCGTGATGTTCATGGTGTTAGCTTTGTCCAGCAGCGATTTCAGCGTTCTTGATGCAGAAGCCAGTGTCGGTGCCGCAAAATTTTTCTCACAAACCTCCCAAGAGGCTCTTCTGGCGGTCGTGCAATCCTTTCTCATTGATTATGGATTACTGGCAATGCTTCTGAGTCTTACATTGTTAACTGCCATGCTAGGTGCCGTGCATCTAGTACGAAAGAAGCCTGGTGAGGTCTTAGAAAAGGTCATTTCTGGCATTGATCCAGAGGAACTAATTGAAAAGAGAGTTGATCTTGAGGATGTCCTTGTTGAACCTGGCATCGATCCGTTACATGAGCAATGAGTGAAGAAGAATCGAGGTATGATTGACAATAAGAATCGATGATGAACTGGGAGCTTGAGATTGCTAGCTGTCCTTTGGTTCGATGTTCTCGATGATTTCCCATTTGGATGATGAATGTAAGCGGATTAAAGTGTCATGAACAAGAATGTGTCGAATTAATTGCTACTTAATGACGATCTGTTAAAGTGATGAGAACTTGAGGATGATGTAAAGAAGAAAAAAGGAGGACATGAAGTTGGCACTACCACTGTTTTATTACGTGGCCTTATCCTTGTTAATTTTTTTCATTGGTATGTTAGGGTTCATCAGAAGTCATAATCCAGTCCAGATGCTCATAAGCATTGAAGTGATGCTTAATGCAGCTAATCTTAACTTCATTGCCTTTGCCTTTTATAATGGCATTAATCCAGCATGGGGTTCCGTGGCAGTGATTTTTTCCATCGGCATTGCAGCAGCTGAAGCTGCCGTTGGTCTAGGTATAATATTGGCTGTCTTTAGGATATTAAAGACTGTTGATGCTACTCATGTATCCACCCTCAGGGGATGAAGATAAATGGCCGTAGAAGAAACATTAGCACAATTAAATTTTTCCTGGCTTGCCTTAATCATTCCGTTGTTTCCCATTCTAGCAGTATTTGGCATTCTGTTATTGCGGGCGCTAAATATCAAGTTTCGTGATGGTTATCCCATTGCTCTACTGGGAACTGGGATAAGCTTGATATTGACGGCTATCTTGGTCGGAGAAGCCGTTTTAACACTTTTCCAGGGCAAAACCTTCCAAGATACCTATAGTTATTTCACGTGGATTAAAGTTGGTGATATCGATATCACTTTTGGAGTGCTCGTTGATCCATTGGCGGTATTCATGTTGAGCTTGGTTGCCTTGGTCGCCTTTTTGGTTGTAGTCTATTCCATTGAATACATGTCTCATGACTCGTCACATCGATATTATGCTGAAATATGCCTGTTCTCCGGTGCAATGATGGCCCTTGCCGTGAGTAGTAATTTTATCTTATTCTTCTTGGCTTGGGAGATCCTAGGATGGATGTCATATGCTCTTATCGGGTTCTTTGTTTATCGACGGGTTCCCTTGCATCCGAACGATCCTGGTCGACCGCATCCAGCTTGGGCAAGCTTGAAAGCATTCTTGATGACCAAATTCGGTGACGTGCTGTTGTTCATTGGTATTATCTTGTTATTCTTGCAAGTCAAGTCTTTTGAGTTTCTGACCATCAAAGAGAAGTTAGCTACAGCTCAAATTGATCCAAAATTGGCATTAATCATTGGCATTCTCATTTTTGGCGGAGCAGTTGGCAAGAGTGCCCAAGTTCCACTTCATACGTGGTTACCAGATGCAATGGCTGGCCCAACCACCGTGAGCACGCTCATTCATTCAGCCACCATGGTAAAAGCTGGTATTTTTCTCGTGGCTAGAATGTCATTCTATTTTGATCATGCAGTTGAGGTTGGTAGTCCTGAAACGTTGTTAATCGTTGCGCTCATTGGTGGTATCACGGCATTCATGTCCGCAACGATGGCGTTAGTTAATACTGATATTAAAGGCATTCTTGCGTATAGTACTATTTCTCAATTGGCATACATGACCATCGCCCTAGGAATTGGTAGTCCAGCTTTGGCAATGTTTCACATCTTGTCTCATGGAACCTTCAAGGCATTACTCTTTCTCAGTGCAGGTTCAGTGATTCACGGAACTGGAACCCAAGATATCAGGGAAATGGGAGGTTTATGGAATGACATGCGCAAGACAGCGGTCTTGATGGGCATTGGTGCCGCTGCTCTAAGTGGTCTATTCCCCTTCAATGGGTTTTTCAGCAAGGATGCCATCATTTTGGAAGCATTTCGTAAGGCATCGGAAGAAATGGTTCACGACAGCACACTCGGTTCGTTGTAC
>JAJRXH010000547.1 GCA_024276395.1 archaeon | reverse complement strand
AAATCATCAACCTAAGAAGAAATGACGTGTTAGAACTCAATCTCACCCCCTTGCTTAACAATACAAACCTGAAAGAAATTGACGTGGATGAAACTGTCTCATTGCTGGTAGAAGAAGAATTCAAGGATGCACCGTTACCTCCTGCATTCTTGGTGCATAAAAGACGATTACGATGCGTACCACGAGAAAGCATCGGGCGACGAGTTACCATTAGTTACATCAGAAGTGATGGAACCACGGGATCACAAACAGTATCCATTGCCGTGCACAATGTCATCTTATCGAAATTAGACATGGAATCAATTGACCTCACACCCTTAACGCAATGCAAGTCCCTCAAGATGCTCTCACTAGCATCTAATAACCTTAAAGAAATTGATCTTAGCCCATTAAAAGAATGTCCTGAACTACAATTACTCTATCTTTCCGAAAATCAACTCGAAAAAATTGACCTCACGCCCCTCCAATACTGCTCCAAGTTACAATCTATCCAATTGTTTGGCAACAAGCTCCGATATCTTGACCTCACGCCGTTGTCCAAATGCAAGGAACTACGATCCTTGATCCTTCATCGCAATCCACTGGTCGAACTTAATCTCACGCCTCTCTTAAAATGCAAAAACTTCGCAGCATTAGCAGTTGACCCCAATGTTTACTTGTACATCACCAAAAACATTCCAACGGAGGAATATCCCCCAGCGTTGCAACAGATTGCTAATCGCATCATAATTAAAAATTAATCCGGATAAATAGATGCCATCATATCAATGAAAAATGAAACAGCCATTCTTTATCATCTCTTTTTTTCTCGAGACACGTGAACAAGATGCTCCGAAAACATCCCTTACTAAATCCTATCTTACTATTCTTAATTCCCTTCACGAGCATGCTCACGAGCGATCTGATAATGATGATTTTCTTGCTGTTCATCCAATTTGACTTGACGACTTTAGGAAATAGAACTTTTTTAGAAGCATTAACCGTCTCCAGGAGCGTTTTAAACAAGTAAGGTAATCCTTACTACTTGATTCTAATAATGTTCGCGTCAATAGTATTTACCATTCTAACACGCATGTACATGGTTCTAAAAGAAATGAATCGGCATAATTTTCCGTATCTTTTACGACTTTCATCTCAAAGAGCATCATTGCTTGCTTAACCACATAGCTATTAACTACCCTACTAACAATATTCACGACTGTCTCCATATTTCCAGATACCCCGATCTTAGTTATTTATCTCCTGATTGCTCTAATAATTTTTTTCCTCATGGAGATCATCAGCGGAAGCGTCGTCATGAGAATGATTTCCTTGGTTGAGAAACCTTTAAAAATGTTTGAAAAGAAAATTGAATTGTAATGATGCTCGTTGAAGGGAAAACACATGGAAATTGACTTGGAAAAAATAAAACCAGTTCTCAGGAGAATTGAAGGATATCTAGACAAAATGGAACTAAATTACGGCGAAATTGAAGTGGATGAAATCCCGGCCATCGTGCTGAGCTTCACATTCGATGATAAAGAAGATGACGAGAAAAGAACAAATGAGATGGAAAAAACTGGAATTAGAAATCAGTTCTTAGTCATCATCACAACAGACGGAGAATGGATTGCCATCAAGAGTCTAGTTGGTTCAGTTAAGGATTTACCAAGCAAACACCTGTGCGAAATTTATCAAGATTGCCTTCAAGCAAATTACGCATTAGAAGAAGTAACATTTTCTGCAGACAAGGAAGGAGATATCTTCGTTGAAGCAGACATGCTTTCCGATACCAGATTTGAGGATTTCAGAGAAGAATTTAGCAGCATAGTGCTAGGTATGAGGGTGTTCATTGACATCATAAAAAAATACGGTGTCGGAAACGTTGACACATCACAGCATAAGGACTCGAAAGAATTCCATCACATTACCCTGAAAGATGTCATTTATAGATGATGATCATTGATGATCGTCGTTCTTCACGTTTTTTCAACAATCGATACGGCTCGCTACATCTGGACGTTTCTTTTTTCTCATCATGACTCTTTTTTCCCAGAGGATGTTTTCCATCTTCAAATCACGTGTCACGTCACGTTACTTGAATGAAACCGACATCTTCGGAACCAATCTACATCTTCGGAACCAATCTACGACATCTTGTCAGTCTTTCTCGTCATAGAAACTGGTAAACGTGAACAATAACCGACAATACAAGAACTCGGTGATGTGCCAGCTTGACGTATTCAGTAATTCGCTGCATTGCCGATGAGGTAACTTAGTTATTGCCTTCAAATTGGTAATCCTACACATCTTTCGTGATATAGACTAGCAGCAATACCGTTCTTTTCGGATATATTAAATTAGTTAGGCAAAACTTTCTTAAACAATCATTTCCATAGAAAGTTATCGAAAAGGATAATCACATGGAGACCATAAAGGAAGATCTACCAAGAAGAAAGTGATTTAAATGCTCGAATTTGCCATCATTCTCTTCACGCTTTGGGGACTAAGCTACGTGTTAGGCAGCATTCCTTCAAGCTACCTACTGGCAAGGTTGAGACACGTCAATCTTCTTGAAGTAGGCACTGGAAATCCCGGGGGAATGAATGCTTGGAGGTCAGTTCATCCATTAATAGGAATTGTAGGAGGATTGGGAGATGTACTTAAAGGAACACTCGCCGTGGCAATAACTCTCACCGTAACCAAGCTTCTCGAGGTAGAACCCATCTTGAAAGACCTTCTAGTTGGAGGATCTTCAGTATCGGTCATCTTAGGACACCAAAAATCACCCTTATTGAAAATAATGGAGGGAAAGTGGATTGGAGGAAAAGGATTTGGTACGTTTGGCGGCGTATTATTAGCCTTCTCTTGGCAAGCTTTCGTAATCCTATTCATCATCCTTATGGGAACATTACAGATTCCCAGAAAACTATTTCACGTGAAAACTAACTTGATAGTCAACGTCATCGTAGGTGGAACTAGCATTCCAACAGTTTGGCTCCTAACCGAGGAATTATCTTACATCGTCACGATATCAGTCCTCATTGCCTTGCTGTTTTGGGCAGATCGAAAAAGCTTGATGGAAGGAGGCAAGCAATTCTTTCAGATCACCACGAACAATTTAAAAAAAAATCATCAGAATGAAACAGCATTCATCTACTTGAAGGAAAAACACGATACAAACAAGATTCTAAGAAAAGAAGAAAGCGTGCATGAGCTGCATCTCACGGTTGAGGATTTGATCGAAGCCATTGATCTAGCAACAAAGATTTTGAACGAGTGGAAAGAGTACATCAACATGATCAACGTTTTTCCGGTTCCGGATGGTGATACTGGGACCAACTTGAAAAAATCCCTTAAAAACATCATGAGTCACTTACAAAGAATGAAACAATCTAAAGAGACACTTGTTAACGGAACAAGGTGTCATGAACTCCGTCATGGTATCGTTAAAGCTGGAAGAGGAAATAGCGGACTCATCTTCACACAATGGTTAGAAGGTGTACTGGCAGGTTGTTGTTTTGAGAACGAAGAAAATGGATCACTCATCATTCTTAATCAAAAAACCATCTTATCTGGATTGACGAGCGGATATCAAAAAGCCTACAAGACCGTCAAGAAACCAAAGGAAGGAACCATCCTCACAGTGATGAGGAAACTTGCGGAGCTTGACAAAGATTCAGAACGCTTAGACAACCTATCAACAGTGAAAGAAATCTCTAAAATCATTGAAGGAAAATTGTTAGAAGGAATGATGGAAACTATTCCAAAAATGGAAGAGCTTACTGGAGCTCGTGTGGCAGATGCGGGTGCCGTGGGGTTTGCCATTTTTATGGATGCCATTCTCACCAAATTCGGTTCTGATTCCAACATTCTTCCCGGTTTATCAAAATTATTCGATGAATGGCTCCAATTTGACTATTTCAGCTTGAGAATGATTCCTCAAATTCTCGAAAAGAATGAATTTTACTGCATCCAATTCACGGTAGAAAGTGCTCACATTGACATCAACCAATTAGAAAAAAAACTGGAACTTGTTGGAGACTCATTGCAAATCTCCAGCAATCCACCATATCATCGCATCCATCTCCATTCGCATGACCCAAACGTCGTGTTATCCCTTGTTTTCGAAGGAGATCATGAAATAATGGATATCCACATCGACAACATCATGGAACAAATTAAAGAACAACTCGACTTAAGAAGGAGAAAACAAGCACGATGATTGCCATGACATCTCCCCAGTCCATACAAAAAATTGACTATTTCCTAGTTAGTGACCATTCTGCCGATTGTCCATCAGGTTTCCGGAAAAAACATTCCCTTCATCTAGCAAGAAATGACGTGATCTTCAATGATACCACGTTCCCAGTAGATCAAATATCAATGGAACAAATCTTTCAAAAAATAAACTCTGAAGGAATTTTCCCAAAAACAACAGCTCCACCAATGGAAGAATTTCTCAGCATTTATGAGAAGATTTTCACACTGAATCCCAATGCCCACGTGTTATCACTACATCCTCCACCATCCCTAAGCGCCACGCTAAAAACTGCGGAGAAAGCACGAGAACACCTTACTCCAGACTTGAGTGAAAGAATTCACGTGATAAATACACATCAAGGATCTGTTGGCCTGGGGTTGTTACTACAAGAAACATTGTACTACATGATGCAACTTCCGACTGGAGAGGCATTAGAGCCTTGGAAAATAACCGCAATCATAGAAAGTTGGGGAAAGAGCATTGCTCTCATTGGGACCATGAAAAACCTTGATTATTTGCTAAAAGGAGGACGCATTGGCCGTGCCAAGTGGATCGTGGCATCTCTCCTACATTATCAGCCTTTATTCCAACTACAAGATGACATGGTAACTCCCCTTGGAAGGTTGCGTGAGAGGGCAAAAGCTCTAAATGTTCTCATATCCCACGCCACTCAGCACGTGCAACCCAACTTGGAGCCACCATTCAATTCAATCGTGGTCGGTCACGTGCTCGCCGAAGAAGAGGCACTCCTTGTTGCTCAAGAACTTAAAATGCAGCTACCTTCAATGAACGTGGAAATAGCTCCAATGGGAACGTTAGTTGGCATTCACACTGGCCCGGGCACGATCGCTCTAGCCTTTCACACAAAAGAACCAATGATGCCCTAATGACGTGGAGGATGAAAATTGAACTCTTTTCACGGTAGATGTGGATTTCTCAAGATCAAAAACGATGATGCAGGTTGTCTCATTTGTGGTGAAAAACAAAAACTAGCAAAAGTGATTGGTATTTGTCCCACTTGCCTCAAAAATAGTAGTACTCATGAAATAGAGCATCTCATCAAGAACATTCATTCGCAAATTCGAGAAGAATTAGGACTAGAACCCTCAATTCCAAGAATGGAAAAAGGAATAACGTGTAATTACTGTAGCGCTAAATGTCGTCTTCAAGAGGGACAATGGGGATGGTGTGGATTAAGAAAAAACGAGAATGGTCGATTTTTACACCTTTCCACGAGGGAAAAAGGAATACTTTACCATTATCTTGATCCACACATCACTAATTGCTGTAATGCTTGGTTCTGTCCAGCTGGAACTGGATGTGGCCATCCCAAGCACGCTGTCAAGCCCAGAGCTGAGGTGGGATTTTACAATCTAGCATTATTTTGCTATGGATGCTCTTTCAATTGTCTATTCTGTCAGAATTGGGAACACAAGTTAATCAAGCAAGATCCCATCGTTACCGTCAATGAACTCATCAAATACACGCTAACAAACAGAAAAATCACGTGTTGGTGCTGGTTTGGAGGCTCAGTTGAACCCCAGTTTTTGTTTGTTCTCAATGCTTCCAAGCAAATTGTTAGACTCACGAATGGAAAGCGAATATTAAGAGTGTGCTTTGAATGGAATGGCGACGGCAACCCACGATTAGTCGAAAAAGCCGCTCAAATCGCTCACATCTCTGGAGGTAACATTAAATTTGATTTTAAGGCGTGGGACGTCAAAATTCACCTTGCTTTAACCGGACGAAGAAATGACCAGGTCATCGAAAACACCAAGCTCATTCATGACAAGTTCTGGAATTCCGAGAAAAATCAACCACCAGTTCTAGGAATCACAAGTTTATTAGTCCCATATTATGTAGATTCAGAAGAAATTGAACAAATTGCTTCTTTTTTAGCAAATCTTGATCCCAACATTCCCTACAGCTTGCTCATTTTTCATCCAGATTTCCAAATGAACGACCTTCCCGTGACACCACTGGAACAACTCATAGACTCATATAAAGCAGCTTCTGAGCACCTGAACAACGTGAACATCGGAAATTTACATTTAATTGGACTACATAACATCAATGAGGTCAGGAGGATGACAAAGTGTTGACTGACTTGCGAGGCTAGATGCTCATTCGGGACGGTCTTTTGTGAACCATTAATAATGGATGAAATGCCATTCCTTCATGGATGAGAAAGTCCAAGCAATCTTCAGTTCAAGGGGCAACAAGATGTTCTCCATTAATCAAAAAGTTCTATGCATTGATGTTGGGAAAGGAACGGAGGATATCCTTTTTTACGAGACCAAATGGAAAGAAACCCCAGAAAATTGCATTCAAATCGTCAAACCCTCAAGAGCGCAATTGCTTAACAAGAAATTAGCACGATTCCGTGAAGAAGGGAAAGGAGATGTTTTTGCTGATGGAAGGATCATGGGAGGCGAGCCATGGCACAAGCAAATCTATGCCATTGCCCAGGATCCCACGCGATCCGTGTACATGACACCTCCGTCAGCAATGTCATTACGATATGATCTCAAGGCAGTGCAAGCCCGCGGCATTACCATCGTGAATGATCTCCCCGAAGACATCCTCAAGACGGCTCTCACCATCGAAACAAAAGATGTAGACTATGATTGGTTATTTAATTGCTTTGAAGGAATTGACATTAACCTCAAAGAAGAAGTAGATGTAGTCTTACTTGCCTGCCAAGAGCACGGAAATCCCGGAACGGTGGGCACATCATCTAGAACTTTCCGGATGAAGTTTTATTATCAGCAACACCTTGACAAAAGCCCAAGATTAAGTTCATTAATGTTTGCTTCTCAAGAAGTCCCCGAAGCTGCTCCACGACTAAAAGCAAACGTGGAAGCTGCAAGGGAGACATTTCCAGACGCAGAAATCTACATCATGGACTCATCAC
This sequence comes from archaeon, assembly GCA_024276395.1. Lineage (GTDB taxonomy): Archaea > Asgardarchaeota > Heimdallarchaeia > Hodarchaeales > S146-22 > JAJRXH01. The sequence goes on along the minus strand of JAJRXH010000547.1, from coordinate 3,143 downwards.
CAGCCGTCATTCTTGGCACGATCGTAGATCAAGCTTTACCCAAGGGACCCAGAACAATCGTGAACATAGGAAATGGACATACCCTGGCAATGGTTCTTGATGAGCAAGACGAAGTTCTCGCGATTTGGGAGCATCACACGAGTGGCCTGACCACATCTACCTTATGGAAGTTCCTTACTAGACTTTTTAATGATGAAATGGATCATGAAGACTTGATACAGCAAGGCGGACATGGCTATTACCAAAGAGGGGACATTCCGAAAGAAGCCACGAGACACATCATCGTATTAGGACCAAATCGTAAATTACTTCCTCCCGGGAAAAGAGATGAAGCTTTCATTTATTGGGCACATCCCATTGGTGCACAGATGCTTTCTGGACCTGTAGGATTATTAAAAACTTACGAAGAAAAGAAATTTAAGAACACGTGAGCAAGCTAGACTAGTAAAGGTGAAAAAAGTGGAAATGCCATCAAGAACCGTGGAAATCATCATGTTAGGTGATGGCTTATCTGGGAAAACAACGCTATTGAAAGCCATTGCCACGGAAATAGCTCTGCTCGAATATGAACACTATTTAAGAGAAAAAAAGCAAAAAATCCCGAATGAGGTCACGAATTTAGATATCATGCTAAAAGATTCAGAATATGATTCGTGGTTACGAGAAAAAAATCCTAATGTCCACTCATATCTCCATACAAACCTAAAGACGGGAACTCTAGGAATTGAAACCATTAATTTTCTCTTGAAGGACCCAAAACATAACGGTGTCATCAAGCTGAAAGGATATGACCTCGGTGGACAAAATATCTACGATCATCTTCGGAAGGTATTATCTGGACTAGCAACCCTTAGAACGAAACTCATCGCTGTATTCGACTCCACGAGAAGAATGTCTTGTAAAAATAGCCTTAGACAGATAAAACAGCAGTTAAGCATCATCAGAAGCAAGCAACAAACGAATAACCCATTCATTTTTGTCTTCAATAAAATAGATCTCAAAGAGATCCTTTCTGATACCGCTTTCCAAGAAAAATTTAGTAAAAGCGTGATGAACAGATTTGATGCCTTGAAAAGACATGGACTAACTCTCAACATCCCTCACTTATTAGATTCTAGTCAATTCATCACCATCCAACTCCCTAAATCAGATGAAATCGGATTTGAAAACTTGGAAGCCATCATCTACGATACTTTTCGTCAAGAGTTCATTCCAAAACATCGTGACATCATTACCGAGGAAAATGCAAAAGCTTTAGCAAGGGAACTCGCCTATCTTTTAATGAAAGATTCCAACGGCTTAGAAGGAACTGAAACACTGCTACGCCTGGAACAAATCATTTTTGCCGAAAGACCTTTAGCTCTACAATATCTTAAGAATTTAGTCTTAAATTCCGATAAAAAAAATTTGGAGTTAAAAGATTATCTTCAACTGTTACGAATGAGGTATGAAGAGTTCGTGATTGACTTAAAAGATGTGACATCAGAAAGGATTAAAAGTTTACTTGAGTTGAGTCTCCACATAGAACCCATATTAAAGGAAGTCCAAGCCACCTATAAAGGTCCAATGTTCCGAACTAATGCCTTAGGACGAGAGGGCATACGAGAATTACTACACCACTTGATTGAACACTCAGAAGTAGTAACAGAAAACGTGAGAAAAGTACGTTTGAGAAGCTTGAAGTAAAAAAGCAACAAAATAGCAACTTGGTGAGAGAGAAAATGAACGAAAATCCAAGCAACAGCACGACATTAAACCGACTAAATAAACTTGAAAAAAAGATTCAAGAATATGAGGAAGCTCTTGACAAGGCCAATTCCGTCTTACGAGCATTGCAAGGAACCATCGCTGAGCTGAAACAACTAAAGTCTGATTTAGACATTCTCAAGCAAAGTAACGAAGTGCTAACTAGCACGATAAGCGATCTCAACCAAAAAACAGAAAGTCATGGCCAGAAAATTAACTTGTTGCTTTCACAATTAGAAGAACGATTCACGATCCTCAGAAATGAACTTGAAGCCTTGAAAACAGTAGGTATGGAACAATCCAGCAGACCCGCATCCGAACAAGCTACCCCTTCCCTTGACGAATTCAAAAAAGAACTCGAAGATATTGTAGAAAAACTCAATCATTCCATCACGGAACAAGAATCCCTAAAGCAACGAATGGATGAACTAACGACCTTACATCAAGAATTGAGTGCCAAATCAGAAAATATCTCTGAAAAGATGAGAAATGAATTAATGTCACAAGCATCAAGCATAAAAACTGATATCTTATCCAAGACTGATGACAAGATCATGGCACTCGAAGAAAAAGTCCGTGAACAGCTTGTAACTTTAGAGTCCAAACTACTTGAACAAGAACAACAACTTTCCAAGATAAACGATCTTGATGAAATAAAGGCGAGTCTCGGCGATCTCTCACAAAGGACTGCTCAAGAGTCAGCAAAATATGAAGAAAAACTACAAGAGGTATTGGCATCTAATCAACACTTACAAGAGAGAGTCAACTCAGTCCTATCTGAATTCAACAGCATCAAGGACTCGCTAGAAATTCTGAAGAACCAACTCACCCAAGTTCAAGCCGCACTAAGTGCTTTTGAAAGGAGAGTGGAACGAATTGAATCCCACCTGGGTTTCACGGTTACAAAGGAATTATCCGCAGGAGAAGACTCGAAATCACTGTTACGATCTCTTGTTGCCAACATGCTAGGTGAACAAAAGGTCGACAAGTATGACCTTAATGATCCCGCCAAGGTAGTCGAATCCCTAATCGACTTGAGTCTTCACATTTCTTGCGCAGTAGACCGATCTGGCCTCATTGACGTTGCCGAATTGGTACTAAAATATGCGGGCGATGATGATTCCTCTGGACCAATGAATGAAACGATCATCATCCAAAACTACCGAGGCGAACTCATTAGGACGCTAGAAATTGGTGAAGCTGTCCTCATGGAATTAGGTCGACAGAGAACTGTCACGAGACAAATCATGCAAGATACCAAGAATATCGTCCGAAGTTGGGTTAAAAAAGAAGATGTACAAGACCAATTTCCAAAAGTACTCGAACTCCTTAATTTCCTGAAAGAACAATACGAAGCCACTGGTGAATAGAGCAAGCAAAATCGAAAATTTCCTTTT
>JAJRXH010000546.1 GCA_024276395.1 archaeon | reverse complement strand
CTTCCGGTAAATCGTCTTCATTGGCAGTTGTTTCTTCAGAATGAAATTCAGAATTATCGTCCATAGCCATCTTGTTCTACTCCTCGTGAATGTTCGCATCCTTCATGCTGCATCATAGATGGGCGCTTTTTATGTTTTCACAATTACCAAGAAATCATTTTTCAAGCTTGTTTTTGGTGATGATCAAGGAGGATAAGCTTGATTAGTTGAGAAATAATGTTTTATGATTTGATATCGTGCTTCCAGAGGTATCATATCACGGATGGAGCATTTCACACGCAACTCATAAGCGTTGATATGAACGGACATTTTATAAACACGGTGTCATTACTGGATACGTGAACCTAAGTTCAAAATCATCTCTCTTTTTGTTACAATTTCGAGATAATGATGCGAAATGATCGAGATAATGATGCGAAATGAAAAGAACAATTTTTCTTGATGAGAGAAATATGAGTAGAAAGTTTATATTCATTAAGTTATATCGGAGGACAATCGTCAGGTCTTCCAATCAGTACAAGAGGCTTCTAGCCTTCCACGCATTCTCGGAATCCAAAGAGGTATAACATGGTACTCAATACTAACAAAACGGTGGAAATGTAAGAATGTCATCAGAGACGACAATCAAGCAAAAAGATAACGAAAAGGAAGAAAAATCTTCAGAAACTCAAAAAGAATTATCACCTTCCGTGGATTTGTCTACTATCAATCCAGTTAGGCTGGAACAGGAAATTAGGAACTTGCAAGATGAAGTAAGAACCTTGAATTCGCAGATGTCGGAATTGGTCAAGGAACGAGATACCTTCCGTGATAAGCGGAATGAGTTGAATAAAAAGACTGCTGAGCTGAGCGCAAGAATCAGCGAACTTCGGAGCAAGCGCGATGAATCAAATGAAGAAATCCAAAAACTTAAAGAAATGCGTCAAATTCTCACGGAAGAAATCAACGTTCTAGAAGAAAAAATTAAGAAGTTAAAGGAAGAATTGGGTAATTTCCCCTTGCAAGATAAGCAACATCGACAACGCGTGAGATATCTTCAGAGACAAATCAAAGATTTAGAACGCAGGCTGGAGACAACGCCAAATCTAAAGCGTGAAGTAGAAAAACAGATCATTGATCAGATAGATAAATACTCAGAAGAGCTCACCATTCTTACCAAAGGTGAAGAGAAGGCTCGTGAATTGCGCAACCTCATTTCAAAAGTGAGACACTTTCGTCGTCAAAGAGACGAGGTTTGGAAACAACAGTCTGAACTGGTAAGTTCAAGTCAGCAGCGACACGAAAGAATTCAGGAGCTCATCAAGGAACGTGATGAGATTAGAAAGGAAGCTGATCACTATCATCAACTCTTCGTAGATCGAAGTACCAAAATTAGAGAGCTGAGGCAGCAGTTGACGATGCTGAGGACTGAACTGCGGCAAAAAATTCAAATATCCAAGCAAATCCGACATAAACGAGCTCAACAAAGAGAAAAAGAACGCAGGGTTCGACAACAAGAACACTTGGATCATCAATTAGAGGCACTTGAAACGAAGTTGAAGAGTAAGGGACATAAAAAACTTGATCTGAATGAATTGCGGGTATTATTATCCTCTGGTAAGGACTTGAGTGAACTGCGATGAAGGGGAAGATCCTCTGAATTAGATTGCTATCTTCTTTGATATTTTTCCAACATTTTCCCTTCTCGCTCAAAATATTTATAAATTCTCGGTAGGGTAAAAGTCCTTTAGGAGTCTCATACTCATGTCATCCATGGTGAGTAAGGATTCTCGTTGTGTTCTTTTGGACTTTGACGGTACCATAGTGGACACCATGCCCGCATTGTATGAACTAGTTCGCCGAGAACTCAGCGTGCGAGGTGTTGAGGCGACTCCTAGCCTTGAAGAACAAGTTGCAGGCAAGCTCTTAGATGAAGCCGTGAAAGATGGCCAACGATCTGGAGCAAAGCTAGTTTTTTCCTTGCTTTGGCAGATTGGACGATTTTCCGGATTATCAAGAATTAAAACCCTAGGTTTTACTTTAGCTTGCTTGAAGCAAATAAAAATCATTTATAAAAACTCACGAATTTTTCCAGATGTCCCAGATTCATTGCACCAATTGAGCAAGCACGGTTTCAAGCTCGGGCTCGTGACGATGGCCTCACGAAAAGATGTTGAAGCATTACTTCGTGAACACGGAGTTCTTGGTTTTTTCGAGGTCATCATTACTAGGAATGACGTGAAAAAGGGAAAGCCGCATCCCGAAGGCTGTCTCAAGGCTTGTAATGAGTTACAAGTGCCGCCGAAAAGTGGGTTTTACATTGGTGATCTACCAACGGATATCGTGGCTGGGAAAAAAGCTGGACTAAAAGTCGTGGCTGTTCTAACGGGAATCGCTCCTAGAAAATGGTTAGAGGCAGTGAGTCCTGATTATATCGCTGAAAACTTGTCTGATGCAGTTGACTGGATTTTAATGCAAGTTACTTGAGTTGATGTTAGTTATTGAAGAACTTTTTTGTGATCTGGTTGATGAAATCTTCCTTGTTCACTGTCATTTTCATCAGACGCTGGATGCTATTCCAGAGGTATAAAGCCTTTTTTTCTGACATTTTTTCGTGTAAGATTCCGACAAAATAGCTATTTTGGTTTTTTATTCTCGAAAAAATCATCTTCTTGGATGAAAATCTGATATACTTGGGAAGTTCATCAAAATAAGTTAAATTAAACAGTCGAATTAGTTCTTTTCGGCTGATCTCGGTCTTTGTAGCGTTGTTAGTGTTCCAATTCCATATCTTCTCAATGACTGGACCTCTAATTTTATCCACTGTAAATACTAATCCTGTGGTCATCCGTTTCATTGATCATCCCATTCATCCTAACATGATCATTTCAACATGTAATGATTGAGTCAAATTATCATTTAATGGAGTGATGTTATGGAGATGACGTGCTAACGCTAAGATGTATCGAGATTACACGTTCTCGAGACGTTTCACGTGTCTCACATCGGGGGCGTAACTTGGTCTTGAAAGTGGTATGCCGCCGCGATGTCGTCACGCCCTCCCTATAAATCTCTCCTCACGGCATGATGGTGCTCTCGCCGTGGAGACGTGAGGAGAATGCCTCCAAAATCCTGCTCGGCAGGAGGCTAATGAAGCCTTCCCAGCTCAAGATCCTTCCCGAATGGAAACCTCTCCGGAAGATTACACTTTTATGTAATCTTGTTACATCCTAGCGTTAAGATGACGTGTATGTCAGTTGTTTTTAAGTGATGATGGGAATGATTTACACGGTGGCTAATTGAATGTCATCCGATGATGTGTTCATGGAGCTTGTTCAATTAATCAGGCGGCTTGTTGTTACCGTGGAGGAAATGAATGAGAAATTGGATAACCTCATCGGCTAATTCATCAGGCAACCGCACTCCTGCGTCGAGCCTCAGCTCTGCCTTGTCAGGCGCTTCGTAAGGCGCATCAAGTCCAGTAAATCCTTTGATTTTTCCGGCTCGTGCTAGCTTGTAAAGACCTTTGGGGTCGCGCGATTCACAGACTT
>JAJRXH010000545.1 GCA_024276395.1 archaeon | reverse complement strand
TGCGATGGTGCGCGATGGTACACCGTATCGCGACCGTTGAGACACTCACGTTTCCCAATTTCACCCGTCGTTGTCAGTCACTACTTGGAGGGATACACAGAAGATAAAAAAGAGAGAAAAAGAGAGAAAATACTCTTCTTTTCTTTAGTCAATTTATTCCGGTTCCACTTCATTTTTTTCTCTTCCATCCGCATTAGCCTCGTCATTTCGATGGTCGTGAGTTATGTTCGTGGCTGTCGTGCTATCTTCCTTAATGGAATGGTGGTTTTCGTGTTGTCGCGTGCGATAAATCAATGTTCCGATGATTCCGCCTTGAAGGATCACGGCCGTGAGTGCGAGATAGAGCCCTAGGCCAATACCCTCGAATCCAACGGTAATTAGTCCTAATAAGAAAAAGAAAACAGGCACGATGGGTGTGATTAGGACGGTCTTTTTTGGTTCAAGAATGATTCCAGTTGTAGTCAAGATAGCATAAAGGAAAATCATCCATGGTAAAGGATCTATGTAGAGAAAGAAATCTATGAATTGCCATAACGTCCAACTAAGTGTTCCAAATCCTTCAACGGATACAGAATACCAGGGAATGTAGAATAGCGTGACAAGTAGCAATAATTGAAAAATAAATGGGAAAAAATGCATTGATCCTCTATATTGGATGTATTTGTGTTTTTCTTCTGGTTTGAGTTGAAGGAATCGTTTTGTGTTGTGATAGAGGAAGGTAATAGGTGGAACAATGAGAATGCTATAAATGAGGAGCCAAAATGGTAGTACGAGGTTGGATTTTAATTGTATCTCCCATAAAATTGAAGAATACATTGCTCCTGATTTTAATTGAATGATCACGAAAAACTGTATCTTTCTGCCATGTATGGGTGCTTCCCATCGGGCTTCATATTGTCTTTTACTATTTTTATCGATTTTTTTGATGAACCATGAGTATCCAGGTATTTTTTCTCTTACGACAAGTTCCACCTTGGAGATTTCTCTTGTGGTTTCAATGTTAACGTTAATTTTGAGTGTTTCTCTATGAATGAATTTTTCTTTAGTGAAAGACACGGTAATGACTGGAGGTATCTTGTTCGAATCATTGTTCACATAATATTCGATCCATTCTTCGGCGGTTTCAATGAAACGTTCGTCGACCTTATGCACCACGTTTGGTAGCAATAAAATGTTCTTATTCTGAGTAGGAATGATGGCAAACGTCTTATTTGCTGTACTTGGAATGAAGAATTCGTCTTTAGTTCCTATTGACATCAAAATGGGTTTGTTTATGTGTGCAGCGTAGATTAATGGGTCAAAATTTTGGATGAATGTTTTTAGTCGTGGTGAACTGAAAGACACGTTATCAGGAATGAGCGCTTTTAGGTAAGATCCTGCACGGATGGAGGTTTCCCAATCCCCAGCAGCAATGAGGGGAATTGCCGCTTTGATTCGTGGATCTAGTGCACTGGTGATGAAAGTCATGATTCCACCGAACGATCCTCCTGTGAGGATGACCTTGCTGGGATCAACCTCAGGGAATGTTAGAAGCAAGGTGATGGCACGATAGGTAGCAATCACGTCATGATAGAGAAGACTGTTACGTGGATCTTCTTGGATGAAAGCTGTTGCAGAAATGTTTACTGTTCCCGTGGAATGTCCACCATGGCCAGGTAGATCAATGCTGATCGTGATCATTCCACGGGCGGCAAACCTTTCAGCTAGTGGCAATGCTTGCTTGTGACTACCTCCTAGTCCATGCACGATAACTACACCAGTAGCACTTTCTCTTGGTAAATCATCGATTGGTTTTACGATGGCCGTAAATATTCTTACTGGAACGCCATGATTGAAATGAGACGTGAAATAAATGTCTGTTTTATTAAGTAAGATCTCCTTTCCGGTATCATCCATGTACGTGATATTGGTTGTCCTTGTCACGGTCATGTTAAGACTGATCTCATTGAATGAAGAGATATTACCCCAAAAAGTAGGTATTTTTGATATATCTAAGGGAATTTTATGGTTACTTTCAATGATTTGCGTTTCTATCAATTTATTATGGTATGAACCATGGATGAGATTCCATCTATTGGATTGTAGGTCAGTTACGGTGAGTTTTACTTGCATATCGTGATTTTGTATGGTGGCTGCAACTATGTTTAATGCAAGCATTGTTCCCATCAGCATGATTATAGTAATCCAAATTTTACCTTGTTTCATCTATCTTCCACCATTTTTTCCAGTACATCCTCCAACTTACTCCACATTTCATAGGCTTATTAAGGCTGTGGAGCTGGGGTGACAAGTTAATGCCGCTTGAGTTTTTTCTTTTATGGGGGTCTTTGGATATATAAATGAACGTTGGAATCTGTCACGTGGAGAAAATGACTGATATTGTTTCACGGGCTCGATATTATGATCAATTTTTGCTGTTAGATGTTGATTACGTTGCAATCGGATCTAAGTACCTGGGATATGCGAGATTACGACTGTTTTGTCGAGATACATCTAACAGAAGATTAGTGGTAATTGAAGTTGATGATTTTCATCCCTATTTTTACGTCACCGTTCCAGATAACTTGGAGAAACAACGAAAACTTGATCACATTCTAAGGAAGGAGCCTTTTTATACGTGGCTCTTGCATCAAATTCCTCAAAAAAAGAAAAGATATTTGGGAGAGGTTCCAGTCAAGGTGCTAAAATTAGTTGGTAGAAATCCTTGGATGGTTCCTAATCTTCGGCATGTGCTCTTGAAAGAAGGCTTTGAAGTACATGAAGCTGATATTCCTTTTAATAAGCGATTTTTGATTGATAAGGATCTTTACTGTCTTAAGAAAATGCTCGTGCGTGACTATCAGACTCGTGGATGTTATCCATCTGGAATTACTCGGTTATCTTCCAGTCATAAGGATATTTTTCCAGTTGAGGATGAAGAAGATCTTCCACGGATGTTAGCTTGCGCCTTGGATATTGAGGTAGATGACCAGGGAGAAACGATGAACAAATTGATAGAAACAACTTTAGCTTCGGTAACGGCAATCAGCTTGGTATGGGGATGTCACCGTGGTGAAATGAAGAAAAAAGTTTTTTGGCTCGCTTCGAGTGACGGAAAAGAAGAAAAGAGAATGATTGAGTCTTTTCTTGATTTTTTTCAGTTGTTGAATCCAGACATCGTCATCACGTTTAATGGAGATGTTTTTGATCTTCCTTACTTGATACAGCGAATGATAAAACTTGGAATTGATCCAAGGCGTTTTAGTAGGACAGGTACTGATGTTCCACGTCCATCAAATCCCCACGATCGTTATTATTGTCCTGGATTGGTGTTGTGTGACTTGGTTCCCTATACTTGGTCTATCCATCCCCTTTCTGGGAGAAAAACTCTAGATGAAGTGGCCAATGTACTTTTAGGAGAAAGGAAAGTTGATATCACGGAATCGTCGGTGGGTCGCCTCTGGCGACAATCTCTAAACGATCGAGCAAGACGAAGGTCATTTTTAAGATACGCTGCGAGAGATGCAGTCTTGACGTATCAGTTATTTTATGTCTTGGGAATTCAGGATCTCATTTTGACCTTGCGCGTGACTGGTTATCCCATGACTGAGGGTATTGCCATCACGAGCCGAAATAATGGTGAATTTGAACTCTTTAGGCGACTTCATCGTAAGCACGTTCTCATTCCTCCCTTGCCAAATGATGAAGAGCTTCGTCAAAGACTTGAATTGAAGCGAAAGTATCCACATCATGGTGGATACGTGCTTAATCCACGGGGTTCTCTTTAT
>JAJRXH010000544.1 GCA_024276395.1 archaeon | reverse complement strand
GATGACTTCATTACCCACTTCAAGGGCCCATAGGAAAAAATCTTCCACGATACTCGTGGGAACATCTTTTCGAAGATTGATGGCACTGAGAAGGGCTTGAAGTAATTTCATCAGGGTTTGATCTTTACTAACGCACTTGTACAAATCACACCACTTTCTAGAAAAAAGCATCAGAAAAGCCATTTGATCTTCTGACGTGATGACTCTAAACAGCCCCATTAGTGAAGCTTGCAACCAGCGTTCATCTAGGGGCTGTACATCCTCATAAAATACACTCTCCTGGAGTGCCCTCCCTCGTAACATTTCCTTTACTGGTTGAAATCTCTTTTCAATCAGCTGGGTCTGACTTAGAGATTCGCCTTCATTATCTTTTGTCTCGTGAATGTTACTTGCACTGCTCTCATGACAACAAAAAGGCTGCCGAATTGAATCGAGGTAATTGAAAATAGACTCAATTTTCCCCATTGATCTGAATAGAGATATCTCAGTCAAATATTTAACCAAGATTTCTAGTGAAATGCTTGTTTGAAAGGAAGTTCGAATGATTCTTCCAATGATTTGCAGTAATACCTTGAAAAAGATGTAAAGAGTGATGTCTTCAAGGACTTGCTCATCATCAAAGACTTCATTCGTAAGAAAGACAAGCTCGCCAAGACGTTGATGCTGTGATAAATCAAGCAAGCTTGCGTGTTGGCGAAATGGGGTGGAAAGGTTGATGTAAAAGCTACAAATGAGGACAATTATTTTTGATTCGTCCTCAATGGAATGATCCGTAAAAAACTTGGCAAAAACACGATGAAGATCTCTAGAACAGGACGAATTTTTCTCCAACTGATTTAACAAAACTCTAACTTGGTCCATTGCAGTCATTTTTCTCCCTATTGCGAACTAACACGCGAGGGATTATAAAAATGAGCACGTTCATTTCCCAATGGGAAAGTGATTGAAAGGTGGAAAGAGGGAAACAATTCATGATGGAATGGGATGCACGAGAGGATTGTCTTCAGTTGCACGATGTGCTGGAATCAGAGCCAATCTTGAGAGCCCTGGTAAAACCACATCCCAGGAAAAAAAACAAATACTGGATTGACCTAGGGGATCCTAAGGCATTACTGGCTTACAACAAGGCGCTGTTAAAAAAATTGGAAAGATTAACGATCATGCTACCAGAAGAAGCACTGATTCCCTCCATCTGCCTTAGAAGAACATTATTGCGTGTGCTCTTTGAGGTCATTTTAGGATCACCACCACGACGGATGCTAGAAATAGGGATAGGCAGGTCAGCAGTACTTGCAATGATAGCGGCCAAGAGGTGGAAGGTAGAAGTTTGGGGAACGGATCATCCAGATGCACTCCAATGGGCTGAAGTGAACATCAAGACGAATGAACTAGACCATCGAATCCACCTTTTACTAGCACCTCCGGAATCAATCATCAAGGAGCTCACAATCAACTGGGATGAACTGGATCTCATCCTCACGAACCCTCCGTATTATTCACGAGAAGATCGCTTTCTCGTCGAAAAAGAAAGAGGTTTTTTGGGTTTACCACAAGAATTGATCGCTGGAAAAAGTCCCGTGAGCTTCGTGAATTTACTACTTTCTGAATGGCAGGAATTAGACTCACGGCCTAAATTAGCCATGGTGTTACCAAAAGAGCGGTGGATAAAAGAATTACACGTTTCCCCAGCTCAAGTTCATCGAATCAAGGCAGGCACTAGAAAACGCTATCTTCTATTATTTCATGAATGAATTCCATTTCTTGGGTTTGCTCTTGAATTAATTCGCTTGCTAACTTTGAGGTAGGATCTTAATGATAAGTAGTAGTAACAAGAATAAGAAATAGAAAGGAAGAAATAGAAAAGAAAGAAGAAAAACTCTGTATGACACAGAGACGTGTACATGCTGACGAAAGGATGTGTTCATTCCATCAGATACTATTTTATTTGCAAGTTATCAGTGACCACTAGCGCACCTTGTTACTTGTTACCAGTATTTCTTCTCGTCACCGTAACGTGGTCTTCCCCCGCGACGGTCACCAAAGCGACGTCCCCCGCCGCCGAATCCGCGATTGCCTCTAAAACTGTCTCTTCGTCGTGGTTGCTCGAATTCTTCATCGCTTCTATTCACTTCAGAATTCACTTCAGTTATTTCGTCATCACTAGGTTCAATCTGACCGAACTTGCCGACAGAGAGACGCATGTGGCCACGGAATAAAGTGACGTATCCATTGTTTAGTTGGTAGGTTTGACCTTCTTCCAAATCATCTATCGTATCATTCCATGCCGTTAGGATTATGGAAGCTGTTTCATCTCCAACAACCACATCCGCAACCTCGTGAGTTTCACCAGAATTCCGGTTTGTAACGGATCGTGGTTCCCCAACTTCGACAACTTTAAACAACACGTTCACGTGTTTGTCAAAAGGCTTTAATTCAGCTATTTTTTTCGTACTAGTCTCGACTTCAAACGACATGCTTAATCCCGTTTACTAAATTTTTACATTACTACCTGTTTTTTGCTCGCAGATAGATGGTAGATCGCCTTTCTCATGAAGTGAGAGAACAAGAAATGATGTTACATCGATAGGAAGATAAATGCTTTTTTATTTTTATATTTAGAGTGAAAAAAGAGTTTCTGCTCATCCACGAAGTAAACAAGTATTTTCGTTCTCCTTACTCATG
>JAJRXH010000543.1 GCA_024276395.1 archaeon | reverse complement strand
TTTCTTTATAGCCAGTAAGAGCTTTCTTCGGAAGGGCTTCTAAATGTCACAAAATACAAACATCACAGAAAAGCAACTCTTTTTGAACATTGGAGGGATGCAATGTTCATTTTGCGTGAAGACCATCAACCGAGCATTAAGACAGGTAAAAGGGGTCGATGAAGTAGGAGTAAGTCTTGCCCATGAAGAAGTCTTTGTAAGGTATCAACCGTCAATGACAAATGAAATCATCATTAAAGATACGCTAAAGAAATTGGGGTTCAGAATCCGCGATCAAGACAAAATTGTCTCAATGAAGCAAGAAAAAGAAGAATTAAAAAGCCACCAAAAAAAAATGATCTTTTCATCCATTGGCGTGGGAATTGCCTCTTTTTTGATGATTTTAAGTTGGTTAGGAATGACACACATCTGGTTTCCAATTATTCTTACCTTAACAACAATGGGAATGATCTTTGGTGTCGGAAAAGACATTTTGATGATGGCTGTCTTCTCTCTAAGGAGAGGCATACTTAATCAACATGTCTTGATGGAATTTGGAGCCATTGGTGGATTCATTGGTGGGATTGTTGGTTTCTTCATCAGCCCTTGGCCAATGATGGACTACTTCGCAGCAGCTATTTTCATAACAGCTTATCACTTGTTATCTGGATACGTGGCAGCTCTTGTTAGAATCAAGAGCTCAAGTGCTGTAATGAAACTATTAGAACTACAGCCACCAGTAGCACGTGTCATTCAAGAGGATGGAAGTGAAATTGAGAAGCCCATTGAAGAAGTTAAAAAGGACAATATTGTCATCGTGAAACCGGGGGAAAGCATTCCAGTTGATGGCATCATCATCCGAGGAAGCTCTCATGTTAACCAAAGTTTCGTTACCGGTGAACCCTTGCCTCTTTTTAAGGAAGTCAACGATGAGGTAATAGGTGGCTCAATCAATTTAGATGGAGTAATTTTCATCAAGACAACGAAAATTGGCGATGAAAGTTTTCTAACACAAGTCTCAAAATCCATGCAACAAGCTCGAGCCCTTAAACCTGGAATGCTCTTGTTAGTAGAGAAGGTTCTCCAATATTTTGTTCCGGGTGTTCTTTTAGCAGCGTTACTAGCTTTCATAATTTGGACCGTCATTTCTTGGTTAATTATGGGAGAAGTTAACTTCTACAAGGCAATATTCTCGTCATTATCCGTGCTCGTGATGGGGTATCCCTGTGCCCTTGGAATGGCTACACCTCTTGCAATGATTCGAGGAAGTGGCGAGGCCGCCCAACACGGAATTCTCATTCGTTCTGGAGAAATTTTTCAAGCATTCAAGGATGTTAATACCGTTGTTCTTGACAAGACCGGGACCATCACGAAAGGAAAACCTGTTGTCACGAAAATCATTCCAGTTTCAAACAATCTCGATGAGAATGACATTCTTCTAATAGCTGCAGCCCTCGAACAGTTCTCTGAGCATCCCTTGGCTCGTGCCATAACAAAACTTGCCACGCAACGCGGTCTTAACTACACGAACATGCACGTTGAGAAATTCAAAGTCATCCCTGGTAAAGGAATCACTGCAAAATTAGAATCTGACCAGTATATCATCGGAAGTCCACGATTATTACTACAATTAGGAGGTCATTTAGATGCACATGACAGAAAACTGCGGAAATTAGAGAAACAAGGACATACGGTGATCGTATTAGCAAAAGAACATCAATTGCTAGGATTCATTGCATTTAGCGACGAGATAAAGGAAGAAGCAAGAGAGATCATTAGCATCCTTCAAGATAAGTTACGAATGGAGGTCATACTGGTAACTGGAGACACGAAGAAAGCTGCCAGAGTTATCGCCAAAAAAGTAGGGATCCATCGATGGTACGCAGAGGTTCTTCCTCAAGAAAAAGCCAAAATCATAAGAAGATTACAAGATGAAGGACATCGTGTCCTCATGGTTGGAGATGGCATCAATGACGCCCCAGCGCTCACTCAAGCCAACGTGGGAATGGCCATGGCAAGTGGGACTGACATAGCAATGGAATCCGCTGATATCATCCTAGTTAATAATCACCTGAGAAGTATATTAAAGGCTCGTACCATCACCATAAAAAGTTATCGAAAAACCAAGCAAAACATCGCTATAGCCTTCAGCTTCAATGGAATTGGAATCCCCCTGGCAATGCTGGGATTTCTCACGCCTTTTCACGCAATGATTGCCATGATACTATCAGTTACGGCTGTACTCCTCAACTCCTATATAGGAATGCTAATTCCTACTGCGAAATCAACAAGCCCTCTCCAGAGTGAAAATCACTTGACCAAAAAAGACAGAACACAAGCATCACGAATCTACCGAGCTATCATGCACGTCCCGACCATTCATTGCAGCAATTGCATTAACAATATTAAATCTGTTCTCATGAGAAAAAAGGGGATAATCACCGTGACGGGTTCTGAAACAGATAAAAGCATTACCATCTGGCTCTACGATGGAATAATCGAATTACCAACCATCACCAAACTCCTCCATAAATGTGGCCATGAGGTAGAAAACATCACGTTAGAAACAAAATAAAATTCCCTCAGCATAACGCCTTGAATGGACGATATAACAAATCACATAAAGCTTCTCATCAAGAGGGTAACATGGAAAAGACGATAGGTGATAAGATATCATGCACGTTCACGACAACAATGGCCATGCTACGCCACAATCACAGCCCAGAAAGATCCTCACAATAGCATTAGTCCTGACAAGCTCCTTCATTCTTGTTGAGGTCATCGGAGGAATTCTAACCGGAAGTTTAGCACTCATTGCAGATGCGTTTCATATGCTAACAGATGCTTTATCTATTGGAATGGCCTTGGCTATCTCTTACATTGCAAATAAGCCGCATGATCCGATGCACACCTTTGGACGGCATCGCTTTGAAATCCTCGCTTCCCTGGCAAATGGCCTATTCCTGTTATTCATCGTTGCATGGACAGTCCTCGAAGCCTACAACCGACTACAAGAACCCATAAAAATTGATTTCATGGGTATGTTCACCATTGGTATCATTGGCCTCCTCATTAACGTGGTTGTTGCAGCAATTCTCTTTCAAGGGCAAAAAGATAACTTAAACGTGAGAGGAGCATTTTTACATGTTTTAGGAGATGCCCTCGGATCTGTCGGCGTGATAGTCGCTTCTGCCCTCATTTATTGGACTAGCTCAAATACATGGGATCTCTTGGTAAGCGTGGGCATTGCCATTTTAATCGCTATCAGTTCCTATAGAATCATCCGAGAAAGCATCCACATTCTTGCTGAAGGAACACCACGACATCTCAACATCGAAACCATCGAAAAAGAACTAAAAGACAAGTTTCCAGAAATTATGAATGTTCATGACTTTCATGCATGGACCATAACATCTAATCTCAATGCAGCCTCATTCCACGTGCTCTTAAAAAATAATGACGATCAAGGGGATAAGACCGCACGAGCAAATCAAGATTCTTTGCTCAAGCAAATTCAACAATTTCTCACAACAAAGTTCAACTTACAACATCTTACCGTGCAAATAGAGACTGGCAGCTCAAAATTAGATTGCCGTGAAGTTAAGGGATGTCATTGTGACCATTAAGTGAATATTACCACACGGTGAATTGATCGTGTCAAGTCATCTTACTCTAATTTCTCTTCTTTTTTAGTCACAGTTTTTTCTCAAGGCGAGTGATGATAGTAATGGCTCAAATAGCTTCGTTTACCACTTGACGAACTTATCACCTAGACGCCGTTCGACTTTTTAAGATAAAAATACAGAGTCTGCAACCTCATTCAGAGCCCTTATCACATCCTTCGAAATTATTTCACCGAATTGGATCGTTTTGCTAATTGCTCTTGTAGTGAAGGGGATGATTTAGAAATGATGTTCTTAAAGGTCTTAAGCTGTTGTAAAGCTCCATAAGACGGACCCCTGCACACGTACGTCATTAATAACTGTTCCTCGGCCACCACAACGATTGTATAATCACCAATCCTCATTCGATCCAAATCACTTCCAAACGCAGCTTTGCTAAAAGAATGGATTGTCTTCAAGAAACCACTGATTAATTCCGTTTCTCCAGTCATTCCAGATGAAAATGGCCGAGAATAAAGCAAGATACAACTTTCTGCCATGACCAATAAAATCACGGGTTCTGGTCTCGTAATTGAGTGACCAAATCTGCCAACAACTCGGCGTCGCGAGATTTGTTCTACAAGAGCACCCAAGCGAGTCATCTTGATCCTTTGCACGAGAGATAAATCATCAGATCCCAAGGATCCCCATTGATCCAGTAGAATTAACAATTCATCATGGTCATTCGAGATCAACTGATAATCGATGTAATCCTTTTTCTTCAGCAATGAGCTGAGCTTGCATCAATAATTTTCGTGCTGATAATAAATCACCTTCTATCAAGGCAATTTTAGACCTGATCCAGTACGTTTCTGTTGTTAGCCAACATGAACGTTGTTGCTTGCTGATCTCCAAGAGGCGGGTCAATATTTCATAAACTCTCATTAATAACTCTGGATCACTTGTTAACTCCATCTCTTCTGCAAAATGACGGCATGATTCTAGTAATGCTACTAGGACTACCTCGTGATTCCCCTTTGGATCGTTAGGCACGTATTCAAGGAATTGTTCCGCCTTCAATCGGGCTTGTATCCGTTCCCGACGCGCCAGCTTCTGAGAACCATGTAATAGAACCAATGCATTGCACATCTGAAGCCGTTGCTTTACAGTTTCATTAAATGGCGGCAAAACAACGCATCTAGCCAGTCCATTCATGTACTGATAAAATATCCCTTATTGACGGATCATAAAGTAATGAAATGCGAATTGAATTAAATCAAAAAGTGTTGCTGAGAGCCATAATGGATCTCCTATTTGTTGTCGCAGTTCAAGACTTTGTCTCGAGTAAGTAAGCGCTTGACTCCAGTTTCCACATTCATAGTGAATTAAACCTAATTTTCGCATCGAATCCGCTAAAAATAGTGGATTACCAACTTTTCTCCAAGTTTCAAAGATCCGATGCTGATATTTCAGGGCTAAATCTAATTCTCCCCTATCTATAGACTTCACTTATGTTATTGAATAACTGAGCGAGATGCTGGGGATTACCAGCACGTTTTAACAGTTCCAAGCTCTGTTGATAGTATGAAAGTGAGCGCTCCATCTTACCCTTCCGGGTATGAACAAGACCAATGCTATGTAATGTCCAACCAACATATCGATCATTCCCGTCTTTTCTCCACGATTCGAGTGCCTGGCCATAACACTCCAAGACACGATCTAACTCTCCCTTATCAGAATAAATGATTACCATACTTTGTAATGTCCAAGCAATGGTCCTCTCGCTTCCAATTTTTCTCCACAATTCCAAAGCACGCTCATGATATTCCAAGGCTTCATCCAATTGACCTTTTCGAGCAAAAATAACAGCGATATTACCTAATGCCCTTGCAACATCACCTAGATTACCGACAGATTCCCATGACTGAAGTGCTCGAGTAAATAACTGGAGTGCCTCATCTAAATTGCCCTTGGCATGATGAATCGTCCCAAGGTTATTCAATGATGCTGCTATGGACCGAGGATTGCCAATAACTTCCCTTATGGCCAAGTTCTGCTGGTGCAGCATGAGTGCTTCATCCAAATCCCCTGTTGTCCAGCAAATATTACCTTTGACACTCAAAAACCCAGCAAGTAGTTGTTGGCAATATAATTGAAACCAACTATTTTCTGTTTTTTGCGACAAATGTCTTCTAAAAGACGCAGTCCCTTGTTTCGTGCTTTCATTGACTTATCTGCAGAATGTTGGAGCTAAAACTCAGTTGCACGTGTCATGTACAAGAGAACCGGAAAAAACACTGGAAGCACGAAGGCTCCCATAACAAAGTTCTCCTATAAAGAGTCTTCACGTGCAAAACTCCTCTCAAAAACTTCAGAAAACCCTGAATCAAAGATTAGGGTCTCGATACGCTGCAACAGTGATTCAGTTTCTTTTCTTTTACCAAGATAACTCAAAATGGTGCTGCGCTGTAATAACGCCTCTACAAGCAATGCAACATGTTGAACCGCTTGCATTTGATCCGATCTTGCCGCAGCATTTGCAATTGTCTTGAAGATATTAGGATCATCAAGCAATTGTAATGTGAGATCCACAACTTCCAAGCTTTCTTGTATCTTCCCGAGGTTAAATAGAGTGCGTCCCTTGAGAAGTAACAACGTCAGGTATTCTATTTGTTGAATCTCCCTTTCATTACTCTCTTGCTTCAGCATTTTTTCCACTTGGCCCTCATTCTCAAAGTCCGTTATTTCTCGAAATGAAGCGACAAAAAACGTATTGAGGAGCATTATTGTCGGCGTGTTCGGAATCAGTGCCGACAAAAAACAGCAAGGCAGCCTCCTCGTTTCACGATCCCTTGTCATGTCTCCTCACGTGGAC
>JAJRXH010000542.1 GCA_024276395.1 archaeon | reverse complement strand
CTTGCGGTTTCTACTTCATCTCGATAGGCTCTTTAGATGGACATACAATATCATTTAAAGTAATCTTCCATTCAACCACAACATTTCGATTTACAGCTAATATTTTATTGACTAATCATTTAAAAAAGTTAGCAAAAACATTACTTTTACCAAGTAATGGTTGATGTTGTTGGCAACGATCATCTGCCAATTTGGAATCATCTTCTCTTTAAGAGCACTAAAAGTACAACACGTGAAGTACTCTCCACGAAATATTTCTAAACCAGATTAATTAATCAAACTTTTGACAAAAAACGATGATAATTCGTCTCTTCTGTAAGTATAGAGGATGAATGATCATGATCTAGATTCATCATCGCTGATCCAAGACGAATTTTTTGTTATTCGATCAATATATGGCGATCGAAAAGTATTTATTACTGCCAAAAGAGGTCTTTAGACTGAGAGAGATTCTTCCGTGAGATTCTTAGATGAAGAAAAAGAGAATTCACGAAATTTCTCGTCTTGCTGATATAAAAACCCAAGAAATTTTGGTGAGCTTCCATGAAAGTAGAAGAGGTAAAATTTGACGAAGTTGAAGAATTAGAAGACACTTTTGCTCCAGCATGGGGCTTTGGCTGTGGCGGCGCCATCTATCAATGCTGCTAAGCAAAATTAATCCGGACATGATCCATCTTTCTTTTTTTATTTTTCACATGTTACCTTCTTACCTTGCCGAAGCTTCCTTGCCGTCATCCATTGATGTCAAGATTGCTAGGTTTTTCAACATGCTGACGAAGAGAATGGAAACTCTCATTGTCCGGAAAGCATCCTTCTAACTAAACTAACTTGCTAAATGTAAGAAGATTTTCTCATCACATTCCAGCAAAAATAGTTAATATCTATCAATCCGGAGGATGAAGAATATGGCATTGAACCCGATGAAAAACGTGTTCCATGAACACGAAAGCATTCCAGTTCGAAAGTTAGTGGATTTGTTTCACGTGTTCCATGATCCCAAGAAGCAGCTTTACGGATTGTATCATCCAACATCTGTCCGATTATTTCGAATTGATTTTGAAACACATAAAAAATTAAAAGAAATAGAACGCGCCTATCTCCGTAATGAAAATTTGACGAGAGTGGCATCACGGTTAGAAATGGACAAGAAGAACCTGGCCAGTGAACTAGAAGAATTAATGCAGCTCTTTCAAAAAGCAAAACCTGAAAAGAAAGAGCCAATGATGGGAGGTGAATCACTTCTAACCCTGAAAAAAATCGCGGTACATGTCAGTAACAAGTGCAATTTAGCTTGTCCATATTGTTATGCAGCGTTTGGAAATTATCAAGGCAAAGAAGGGTTAATGAACACGGAAACAATGGAAAGCGTGCTTCATTTTCTAGACGAATGGGGACGCAAGTACAATCGAAAATTTGTAATTCAATTTTTTGGTGGTGAACCACTCCTTAATTGGAAGATCATCAAAAAATTCACGGAAATGGTCCGTGACCTTAACATCAAATCCATTCATCGTTATTCAATTGTCACGAACGGCACCGTTTATAATTCTGAGATACACGATCTCTTGAATGAGAACCGAATCATCACCGTGGTGAGTTTCGACGGTGACAAGACCATCACGAATTTCACGAGAATTAACAAGCAAGGAAAGGGAATGTTTAAACGCATCCAAGAAGTCATTAGCCTTCTCAATCAAGATAGAAAATTTAGTTTAGGTTCACAAGCAACCATCACACCATTTCACTTAGATTTAGGAATTGAAATAAGTAACGTGTTAGATATTGGATATGATCTAGGAATTGATGGGATGCACGTGGCACCAGCTGGTCCACCCGTGTACTGGTCACCAGAAAAATGGACTCAATTCATAGAAAGTTATGCCCGTGCCTTGGAACACAGTTTTGATTTATTCCGGAAAAGTAATGGTCGATTTTATTTCAGCATCCTCTTGCGTGGTGTTCGAGGATTGCTCTTTCATGAGAAAAAAAATCTTTTGTGCTCAGCTGGAACTCAATATTTTTCCATTTCCACCGACGGATTCGTATATCCGTGTTTCGCTTTCACCAATAATGATCTCTTTAAAATCACTCATGTCACTGATGAAAATGCCGTTCCTGTCGTGGAGTCTGAATCGCTCAAGAACTTAGAATTATTGGATAGATTAAAGAATGAAAAAACAGGCTGCGCCCAGTGTTATGCCAATAGTCTATGTGATGCATGTATTTATTCGAACTACGAACGTAATGATGACCTACTCCGTCCAGATCGATTGGGATGCAAGATGGAACGATACTTACAAGATCAACTGTTTGTCAAAGTTCTTTGGGAAAAATATCATGAGCCTACAAAATGGAAGGAATTCATGCAAGCATTTACGAGGAAAAAAGATTCCCAACATGGACTAGAAATCATTGAATGACTCCAAACCAGCAAACATTTTGCAAGACGCGTGCCTAGGAGTGAAAAGATCAATGGTGGCAGATATTGTAGAAAAATCTCTAAAGAGTCCGCAAAAAAATAATATCCAACTATCCTTCAAGTGGTGCTACGTGGAAAACAATGATCCCTTAGAATTTCAGCTAGAAATGACAAATGATACACCCATTGACCAATTGGTCCAACAACTCTTGAAATCCCTAACCAAGTTAACTAAAAAATCATTTAATCCACAAGATGTCCTTCTTTCTAAACCATTCGAACCCATTTCAGTGGATTTAATGGCGGCAAGAAAAAAATTCAAGAATGTAGACCATTTCATCTCACGTCATGGCACGAGATTCGTAATCATCGACTTAAAAAGTCACCACGTGGGAAGAATAGAAGCAATTCGCCCGAGAAGACTTGCCGTGATGCGACCAATACTTGGTGCATCAGAGCTGAGAGGTGTCACTTGTAAGGCTCGAAAAAAATGGAAACGACGAGCGCGCTTGGAAAAATGGTTCATTGAAGCATTAATGAGCTGGATGAAAGCTGAAAACTTATCGGATTGGATTTTAATTCAACCACATCAACCAAATATCAATAATAACGGCGTTTGGAAGTTAGAAACACGCTTCTTTGTATCAAGCCCCGTCCTAGAATGGCGAATCGTGCTACCACATGAGTATCCAAATGTCCCTCCTTCCTTGTTTCTGAAAAGTGAACATTGTAGCCTCTTTTCATCCAATGTCGATTTTTCCACGTCTTGGAATGAAGAAAAAAATGTCTTTTACTCTGTCAGCATGACAAGTGAGGAACTTCAGAGTTGGGGCGACGATCTCTATGTAGTCGATTTCGTGCTTGGATTTTTTTGGAATTACGTGATCAGAAATACACGAGAATTACGTGATCTTTTTCAACGTTACCAAGGTTATCAAGATCTCAAACTTTTTACGAAAGAACAATTAAGGGACATGACAAAAAATCCAAGAACCTGGGCTTGTTTTTTCACGTGGTTGATCATACAATCACCAACAACAACGCTCACGACCCTTCATGAAATGATGAAGAAACAAGAT
>JAJRXH010000036.1 GCA_024276395.1 archaeon | reverse complement strand
TCCTTTTGAAAGAAAGGAAAACTGAATAACTCACATCCCTGTCCCTAAATTTGGTGTACATTCTTATTGCTGCTCTTTTCATGAAGCAGATGTTTAGAAAAGCGCAAGTTGCTGGGAATCTTCATTACTAATTACCACTGGTTAGGCTTGTCAATATTTTGGAGACTATCTCTGGGTAAGTGAGAGGTGGTTTTCTTCATATCCGCATCTGGAGATTGTACTTCAAGATGTAAAGAATTCTTTTTCACATCGTGTTTTTTGTGTTGTTAGGATTACCGATGATTACCGATGAATGGGTGGCGTTGAGTTAGGGATAGAAAATCAAATCGATTGGCAAAAAATGCATTGAAAAGGAAAATCATAAACATGAACGAATGAAAAAGAACGTGAATTGCTTGATTTTTGATTTCTGTTGTCTACACGTCGATGTTTTCGACTTCCAAGGCATGCTCCATGATGAATTTTCTCCTAGGGGCAACTTCAGTTCCCATCAAGATGTCCACTATTTCCTTGGCAAGCGTGATGTTCTCTCTGGTAATTTGAACGAGTTTTCGGTTGTTTGGATCCATTGTTGTTTCTCCCAATTGTTCTGCATCCATTTCACCTAAACCCTTGAATCGGCTGATTTTTACTCGGCCACCTTTCCATTTGTTGAGATATTCATCTTTTTCCTCTTCACTATCCACGTATACGACTTGTCCGCGGTATTCTAGGCGATAAAGGGGCGGCTGAACGGTGTACAAGTATCCAGCGTCGATAATTTCGGGCATCATTCTGAAGAAGAATGTTAGCAATAAGGTCTTGATGTGAGCACCATCAACATCAGCATCGCACATGATGATGATTTTATGGTATCTCACATCTTCAATGTCAAATTCTTCTAGGGAGCTTTTTCCCGTTATTGCTCTGATCAAGTCGATAATTTCCCTATTCTTGAGTATTTGGTTCATGCTTGCTTTATGAACGTTGATGACCTTTCCTCTTAGTGGAAGCACGGCTTGAAAGCGTGGATCTCTTCCTTCAATGGCACTTCCTCCTGCACTGTCTCCCTCCACGATGAACAATTCTCGCTTGGATGGATCTTTTATGGAACAATCTCGTAATTTTCCAGTCCCTCTTGTACTAACTTTTTTTAAGATATTCTCGGCCTGTCGATGCCTGTTTGCTGCTTCTTCGATCCATCGAATGATTTTTGCCGCCTCATCTGGCTCTTTTTTCAAGCTATCCATCAAGTGTTGATACGTGAGAACTTCAACGGGTCCTTCCACACTTCGGTTTCCTAGCTGTCCTTTTGTTTGTCCTTCGAATTGGGGTTCTGGTACCTTTACGCTGAGGACGGCAATGAGTCCCGTACGAATATCTTCACCACGGAAGGGAGGCTCTACTCCTTTTTTCTTACTTTCGACAGCATCTTTGATTTGTTTTCGTAGTTTCTTGTTCTTGATAAGTTCCGGATGTTCCTTCACGAGGTTAATGATGGCTCTCGTGAAAGCCTTCTTGAAACCCTTGACATGGGTTCCTCCATGTGGAGTGCGGATGTTATTGGCAAATGAATAGATTTCATCTCGCATCGTGTAATCATCAGTCACGTATGTCCAGGCAACCTCCACGGCAATGCCATCACGTTCCTGAGAGAAGTAGAACGCATCGCATAATCGTTCTCTCGTATCGATTAGCAGATCTAGGTAAGAGATGATCCCTCCATCATATTGAAAAATCCATAATTCTCCTTCGTCAGTGTCTTGACGAATGCCTTTTAGTTTTTTGAGTTGATCTTCGCGGGTTTCCTCACTCTCATCTCTTTGAACTTGTTTAAGTTTTCGTTTCTTCTTTATTTCTTCTCTTAGTTCGGCAGCTTCTTC